>JBIJBG010000075.1:0-8261 GCA_044345355.1 Flavobacteriales bacterium | reverse complement strand
TTATCGGTAGTGGTGAAAATACATTTGTACCCTTTGATGATGGCGGCAATAGCCAGGCCCATGCCCGTGTTGCCGGACGTTCCTTCAATGATGGTTCCTCCGGGTTTCAGCAGGCCGGATTTTTCGGCATCCTCAATCATTTTCAACGCCATCCTATCTTTGATGGAATTCCCTGGATTGAACGTTTCCACCTTGGCCAAAACCAGGGCGGGCACATCCTTCACGATGGCATTCAGTTTCACCATGGGGGTGTGCCCGATGGTGCCTAATATATTCTCAAAATACTTGGGCATACGCAAATTCTATGGCGCGAAGGTACAATTTTGGCATTTAGGAGGCAGTAGAGGTTTCTGCGGGGTTATGCATCACTTCCAGGGCTTTCAGAATGGATTTATGCGAAGAATACAGCGAACGGATTACGTTCAGTAGCGTGGATGCGTCTTTATGATCGAGTTTATCATGATCCAGCAAGTTATACACGTATTGATTCCTATCCGACTGCCAGCGTTTATTTTCCTGCTGCCAATGAGCCAATTTTTGGAAAATGACGGCCTCCGCCTGCGATGAAAACAATTCTTTCAGGTGATTAAAAAAGTCATTTTCAAATTCTTCAAACCGTTCCAACATGGCATAGAGTTCATCTTCCGCAGAGGCACGCAGTTCGGCCAGGTTATGTTGCACATCCTTTACGTCTTTGGCCCCCACCATGATGTATCGAGAAGCATTAATGAGTGTGGCACAGCGTTCGTTTTCTCCTGCCCGTAAATTTTCATCGTTCATTTCCACCAGATAATCCAGAATTTCTCCGTGCAGTTCCTTCAGTCTGCGGTACTGTTCCATGCGCGAAACGGGCTTCACCAGCTGATTCCAAAGCGCGCGTAAACTTCGGTTTTTGGTTCGGGGTTGCCGGTTAATCAGGCTGCGGTTATATTCCATCACCTGGAGGAGAAGGCGCATGATTTCCTGCTCGGCAAGGCGGAGTTTACTTTCGGGTTTCCCTTCATCCCGCCTGCGGATAAAAGTCAAATCGGTTTCTCCTTCGGAAGCCCGGAAGATATTTTCCGCCAGCTTGGCTATCCGCCCCAGAAAAGGAAAAAACATCAGAATGGCCAACAGATTGACCAGCGACTGAAAGAGTGCCAGACTAAGGTAGGGATCATGCACCCGAAACACGTCGGTAACAAGAGTAAGGAAGGGCTTCAAAAACAGGGACACCAAAGCCACGGTAATGAAATTCCAAATAAAGTTGGCCGTAGCCATCCGTTTTTGGTCGGGTGTGCCTCCGATGGAGCCGAGCAGTATTTTCACGGTGGTACCCAACTCGGCTCCCAATACCATGGCGGCAGCAGCCACCAAAGGCAATACGCCTTCGTGCACGGAAGCCAGCGTGAGGGCGAAGGTGGCTCCGCTGGATTGCAGCAGTATGGTAATTACAAACCCGGCTAACAGGAATCCATAATGTGACATGGCGCTGAATTCTACGGCTTTGAAATAGTCCGTCAGACCCCGGTTTCCCTCCTGCATCCAATCCAGCCCGATAAAAAGCAGGGCTATGCCGATAAGAAAATCAGCCACGGATTTTGCCTTTTCATTTTTCGGGAAGAGGATAAAACGGCTGAGGGCCAATGCCAGAAGCGGGAAGGCGAGCGACTGCAAATCGGTTTTGAAGCCTACGAAAGCCACAATCCAGCTGTTGACCGTAGTACCCAAATTGGAACCCAAAACCACGGCCAGCGCATTGCGCAGCGGAATGATGCCCGCCCCGACAAACGAAAGCACCATAAGTACCACTACCGAACTGCTCTGCATGACTCCCGTAATCAGCGTGCCGCTCATCAATCCGCGCAGGGAAGTAGAAGTCTGTTTCTGCAGGAATTTTTTGAACGAACGGCCGGAGAGCGAACGCAGCGATTCACTGATGAGCGACATGGCAAAAAGAAAAGCCGTGACTCCGCCCAATAACTGCCATGCATTAAACCGTTCCATAACGCAAAGGTAAGGCAATAAGAAAAGCACGAAAGGTCAATATAAAGGCTATGAATGGCAGTCCATCGGATAAAAATATGATTTTTTACTACCTTTCACCCAAAATTCCGTGAGATGAGCAGGATGTATGTTTTTTTGTTTTTTGCAGGAATCATGTTGATTTGGGGCTGCACCAAAGAATCTAGGTTGGAAGGTAAATGGAAGGTGCAGACCCGCACCCAAAAATTCCCTTTTACCGATGAGATGCATTTTAACGGAGATAACAGTTTTTTGGGCATCAGCGATACCGTAAATACGGCCGGGGTTTGGCGGTTTGACCGCCGTTCCAAAGGAGATTACCTGACGGTGGGCCTCGCCGCGGGCGACACATTGATTTTTGGTATAGAGCGCCTCAGCGGCAACAACATGGAGTTGAGCATTGCGGGGCTTTCTTTCACCAACGATTACGCCACGCTGAAAAAGTAAAGCCCGGGTATGGCTATGCTGTTTTTCAGATTAACCATTTAGGAAAAACACAGTGAAAATACAGCAGACATTCCCCATGGGTTATATCACTGCATATTATCGGGGAATGAAATACTAGGATTTCATGGCTTTCCCTAGATAATAAAACAAAGGAATAAATATTAGCCCCAGCGTCAGGGGCAAAAGCCAAATACCGAGACCTTCCGTTTCCCCTTTTGCATGGCGGATAGTTTGTACGGCAATCAAGTTAAATATAACAACCAAAACCAACTTTAAAAAACGAATCATCCGTGTGGCCATTTGATATTGCTCTAATGCATTTTCCGGGGTAATTTGTGTCGGATAATTAAAGATGTGGGGGAATTTGTTGAGAAGGGTTAAACCCGTAAAAATCACCGTGGCTACAATCGGCAAGTCCCAAATGGAACCTTTCCCGCCAAATCCGTCCGGCTTACCTGATGCGTCAAAATGAACCGGAATCGTGTCAGTTAAATAAGAATATTGCACCAGGGTAAAGCCCCAGAAAAAAAACAACAAAACCCACCCGGCTCCTTCGATAAGCTTATCCGAGAGGGAGAGTTGTATTTTTAGTTTTGGTCTGTTCATGTCATGTGGGAAAGTACAGATATATCCGTATTTTTAGCTGTTTGGCAAACATTTGCCTATCAGCTTTTTAAGCCAATGGGAAATTAGGCAATCGCGTGAATTTTTATCTTTTTTTTCTGATCTTCTGTTCCATCATCAAATCAATCTTCCCTCATCTACTGATCGCATACACGGAAACATTCACTTTTCCGTATCCGTATTCGGCACTTTCATCTTCCAACTCCAGAAAGGCCTCTTTGTATTCGGCAGGAGCAGGCACCGGCCATACGAGGATACCCATTTGGCTTTCGCAATCACCAAAACGCGAGGTGAAATAGCGTATAAAATCTTCGGTCAACGTTTCGCCCTCTTTTTCCTCTCCCAGGAAGGCATCAAAGGCGAAAGAAACCAGTCTGTTTTTTCGAAAATCAAACCGGAGCTCAAAATGTCGGTTTCCGGGCAGGGGATAATCGTACTGCAAAAGCCGGGGTTCAGCAGCTACCAAAAAAGTATCGTTTTCCATTTGGCGGATTACCTCCGAGGCATCGCCAAATTCTGCCCCACGAAAAATACCCATGGTATCTTTTGCCAGCCAGGCTGCCGGAGAAAAAAGCTTCTCAGGCTGCTCATTTTCGGAGGAGGAAGGGCCTTCTCCACAGGATGTTAAAACGGACAGACCGATCAGTAAAAACAGGCAAACGGCATGATTTTTCATAGGCTAAATCCTGAGACAAAATTCAGACCAAAGGTAATGGCAAGGATGGATTTTAACTCTATTAAGAATACCATTTTTAATTTTTTACGTTATTAGTCCGATGAATCAACCTCCGATCAAACCCCCAAAAGCATGGTCTCGCAGGATACGGCTATTGCTTTCCATGCTCCTTGGAGTGTTTTTTGGAACGGTGGCATTGCTGTGGTTGCTGGGAGTTCTGTTTGAAAATGAGGTACTCCGTTTTGCCACCCAAAAATTGAATGAACGGCTCAGGTCCGAGATTACCTACGAATCTGCCGATTTCTCCCTGCTGAAATCCTTTCCATATGCATCCATCGAGTTTAAAAAGGTTTCCTGTACGGAGTACGTACCGGGCAAAGGGAAACCGGACCCCTTGTTTAACGGGTCTTACCTGTATTTTCAATTTAACGTGATTGATCTTTTCCGGGGCAATTACTCCGTTAAGCGTATCGTACTTAAAGATGCCGATTTGAATTTGATTCGTGACCGGAACGGTGCGGGCAATTGGGAAATTTATGCCCCGGAGCCGAAGCAAAAAGAAGAAAAAGAGACCTTTCGCTTTCAGATATCTGCCGTTAAGCTCGATCGGGTGCGGGTATCCTATCGCGACCGGAAGGAAGATATTCATGTGGCATTGGATGTGGAAAAACTGTTTCTGGGCGGTAATTTTACGGAGGAAAATTATACCCTCAGCGCGGAAGGTAATTTCAGATTAAATCATTTATCCCTGAGTGATATAAAGCTTCCCGGGCTACTTATGCTGGATGCCAAAACAACACTGAGGGTGAACAGGCCTTCCAAAAAATATGAAATCACCTATGGTCGTCTTTCGGTGAACGGCATGGAATTGAGCACGGAAGGCTATCTAAAGACAAATGAAGAAGGCCTGATGACAGATTTGCGGATTTCCGGAAAAAAATGGGAAATAGGTGGCATCACGGAGCTTCTTCCGGCCCAATATGCCGCCTTTACGGAAAACTACAGCACCGAAGGAAACATTAGTCTTACCGGCGAAATCCGCGGGTTGCTCGGAGGCGGTTCTTTTCCTGAAACATCCTGGAATTTTTCCGGAGATCAAATTCGATTTACCGCCAAAAAAGAAAAAATAAGCGCGACGGATATCCGGTTTACGGGTATCATGCAGACAGACACCACGGGGGAAGGCTTCTTAAAAATACCTTCTTTTTTTGCCCGACTTCCTCAGGGTGAAGTACAGGGTTCTTTTTCCCTATCCGGCTTTACCGATCCGGCCTGTAGCGGAAGTGTTTCGGCAAAAGCCGATTTGGCGGAACTTCTTACTTTTTTTCCTATGGATACCCTACAAGAGGTAAAAGGAAAATTAGCGGCCGAAATCCGGTTTTCCATGCCCGCCGGAAGAGGAAACAAATCGGCGGCCGAACGATTAAAAAATACCTCGCTGAAAGGAAGGTTGTTTTTGAGCGATGTCCAAATTATACTCAAACATTCTCCTTTTTTGTTTGAAAATTTGAAAGGTGATTTAGAATTTAATGAAACCGATGTGCTTGTGCGAGAGCTTTCGGGATTTCTTTCGGGCAGCGATTTCCGGTTGCGCGGACAGGCATTCAATCTGCTGCCGTTTCTATTTTTACCGACACAGGCCCTGCAAATAGAGGCCGATTTGGAAAGTCGGCGATTTTTGGCCGACAGGCTATTGGGCGCCGAACAATCAAACACCGGGGAACCTATTTCCATCCGATTTCCCGAGCATATCTCACTGCGCCTGAAAACCTCGGTGGAGCAGCTTCAATTCAGGAACTTTGAAGCAAAGGAAATTCAAGGCAGCCTGTCCTTACAAAACCGGATTTTGGCCGTGAGAAATGTATGCATGAAAACACTGGAGGGGAGTGTTTGCTTTTCTGCGGTGGCGGACAATACGCTGCCTGAAAAACTGCGAATCAGCGGAGATGCGGAATTAAATAAGGTTAATGTGACCGATTTATTTTTGCGTTTCAACAATTTTGGACAGGATGAGCTGAAACATGAACACATCAAAGGGGAATTAACCAGCAAGGTTGAATTTATACTCAACCTTAACGAAAAACTGGAAACCGATTTACCATCCATATTTATGAAAGCGGATTTGGAAATAGACCGGGGTGAATTAAGTCATTTTGAACCGTTGAAGGCTTTGGCGGGATGGGCAAGAGTGGAAGAATTGGATCAGGTGCGCTTTGCCAAATTGAAAAATACGGTGTACATAAAAAACGAAACCGTGCTGATTCCCGAAATGGCCATTTTTTCCAATGCACTTGACCTTAACATTGCGGGTGAGCACAGATTCGACAATACCGTGGAATACGGATTTAATTTATTTTTGGGAGATATCCTGGCCAATAAATTTCGCATTAACCGCAGGCCCGACAGACAGGGAGAATTCGGCGAATTAATTCCGGATAAGGGAAGGACCCGCATTTTCGTGCGCATGCACGGGCCTATGGATAATCTGCAGTTTTCCTATGATAAATCGGCCGTTAAGCAAAAAATCCAACAGGAGATCAGCAACGAAAAACAAACAGTGAAAGAGATGTTGGATATGGAATTTGGAAAAACAACCCGCGACAGCACGTTGAAAAACGATCCCTACCTGAAAGCCAAAAATGAAAAACGGGAAAAGCGGAAAAAAACAACCTCCGAACCGGAGGAATTTGAGTTTGAATAAATGGAAGAAGGGTATTGGGTATTTCGTATTGAGATAAATACGTTTTATATTTAGGTGGTGCGGAGGGTGTTTAATTTCTTCATTTTCAAATTAACCCATTTTCAAATTAACTTCCCCGTTTCTCTACTTCAAAATCACTCTTCCCAGCAACTGACTGATTTCCCGGCGGATTTCTTCCCAAATTTTTATTTCCTGAAGAATCCCGTCTGCCTCTTCGGGAGCTGCTGATTTTAGGCGATCCATGCTTTCTTTCAGAAATCGTTCAAGCCTGGACAGTTTAAAGGAATTGAGGGTAATATTGAGTTTGTGGTACAAATTGTCACTTTCTTTGGGCACGTAAGGGTTTTTTTCCACCCAGCGATCACTGGTGCGATGAGGCGTGCTGATCAGATGTATGACAACCTCCCTTATCTCTTCATCGTCTTCCCGGAGAAGTAATTCGTCAAAGGAACCATCTTCTTCGATTACCGTCAGATTCAGGGATTCCATTCGGGCCAAAATTCGGTTATATACCTCACGGCTGAAGGGAATCGCCTCTTCGCGCAATTCGGGAATCAGAATATCGGCCACGCGTGTATCGGTTTCGTAAATCTGTCCGTCTTCGTCATTAAAAACCACATGCGTCCTGTGCATTCCGAAAAGCAACAGCAGGCGGATTAAATCATCTTCGGGCAAAAGGTGGGCCTGCTTTTCCGCGGCCTCTGCCGCTGCCTTCATTTGCTGAACATGCAGATCGGCATCGGCCTCCGGTTCAGGCAAGACTTCTTCTTCGGATGCTTTTCTGCGCCGGTTTCGCAAAATCCTGTTCAGCTCGGCCGTTAGCATGGCCTCCTCCATGCTAAAGATCCGTGCCGATTCGCGGATAAAAACCGACCGTTTGATGGGGTCGGGAATGAGAGAAATGCTGTTTACCACATCCCGCACGATCTGAGCCCGCTTCACCGGGTCATCACCGGCATCTTTTACCAATACGTCGGTTTTAAACCCGATGAAATCTCGTACCTGTTTTTTCAGGTATTCCGCCAATTCATCTTCGGTATTCCTGGAGGCGAAAGAGTCGGGATCTTCCCCGTCAGGAAAAAGAAGCACCCGCACGTTCAGCCCCTGCTCCAACAGCATATCAATTCCGCGGAACGACGCCTTGATACCCGCCGGATCTCCGTCATAAAGAATGGTCACATTTTCCGTAAACCGCCGGATGAGTTTAATCTGGTCTGCCGTGAGCGAAGTACCCGAAGAGGCAACCGCATTGCGTATGCCTGACTGATAAAGGGAAATAACGTCCGTATATCCCTCTACCAGATAGCAGAGGTCGTTTTTGATGATACTCTCTTTGGCAAAGTAAATTCCATACAGCGTTTTACTCTTGTCGTAAATTTCGTTTTGCGGCGAGTTGATATACTTGGGAGCCGTTTCGGTTTTCTTCAGTACCCGTCCGCCGAAGCCGATTACCCTGCCCGAAATATTGTGGATGGGGAAAATAACCCTGCCCCGGTAAGCATCGTATTTTCGTCCTTTTTCATTTTCCTTGATGAGCCCCAACTTAATCAGATACTCTTCCTTGTATCCTTTTTCTGAAGCGGTGTTCAGAAATGCGTCAAAACTTTCGGGGCTGTAACCGAGTTGAAATTTTTCGATGGTCTCCATGCTAAAGCCCCGTTCTTTAAAATAACTGAGTCCGACGGATTGCCCCTCTTCGGTTTCCGTGAGTGTTTGACGAAAATAATTGCGCGCAAATTCATTGGCCGCGAAGAGGCTTTCCCGTTCCGTTTCCGCCTGTTTTTCTTCGGGCGTAATTTCCCTCTCCTC
>JBIJBG010000290.1:0-2750 GCA_044345355.1 Flavobacteriales bacterium | reverse complement strand
CTGATTCACCTGCACGGAATCAACGGGCACACCGGCATGAAACAATTTTACGGCAAACCCTTGTGCGGCAAGCAAACCAACATTTCGAACCGTGACTACCCATTCTGTTTCTGAAGCGCACACGGTTGAATCTGATCCAAGCAGGGAAACCACCGATAGGTCAAAATCATATTCTGGAGATGTAAAATCAAAACCGTTCCACTGAGTATGGCCGCTTCCTTCCGGATCGAGCCAAAATCGAACGGAGGTGGATGGTGTACCCAGCCCATACCAGGAATAATCAAACCGGCCGTAATAATCATTAATGCTGTTGGCGCAATTCGCTACTCCGCCATGGAGTTGACCCAATACCTGTCCGGAACGGTTGAAAAGGGGCGAACCTGACGAACCGCCTTCTGTGGTTCCCACTTCCCAGCTGCCCACCTTCCAATGGTTCAGCGCCGTGTCGGGAGGAGTATATGATGCAGATAAAACCAAGTCATAGTCAAAACTGATTTTTTTGATATCGCCCCGGGGATGATGAATGCCGTACACGGAGTCAGCAGGAAGCGACTCAGCATTCCACCCCGAATAATACACAAAATAATCCGCCGGCGGGGGCGAAGAAAGTTCCATTAAAGTAACATCCGAAGGGGCCCAATCCACCAATACCGTGGCCCCCTGAATGGTTTGATTTAGTGTACCCTCCAGATTGGAGCAATCAGGACTCTCATAATTGAACATAAAAATGCTGTTTGGAGCCGTATTGCAGTGTTTAGCGGTAAGAAAAAACGGACGTCCGTCCTGCTGAACGTTATTGATTAAGGTACCCGAACAGCGTCTGACATTATTGGCCGTCAGCGTCATGGCCACCGAACGACGTGCATTCCCGAATCCAGCGTATTCAGGACAATTTACATTGCGGTTGCACCATCCCGCATCGCCAAAACCACGTGTGGAAGAAAAAAGATCCTCAAATTCATACACCACTTCCGCGAGCTCCAGCTTAACTCCCTCCTCTGCAGGGTCATAGACAAACTCCAGAAAACAGACTTCACCCGGAACAGGCGCCGTGGCAAAAGGAATTCCAGGGTTGAAAGATCGTAAATCAAAACCGCCCAGCACGTGGGTTCGGGATTCATTGTAAATCCACAATTTTCCGCTTTTTCCGGGATAAAACTCCTTGAAATTTAAATTGATTCCGAAAGCGCCTCGGGCCTCAATTCTATAAGTCAGAAGGCTTCTTCCGTCTGGAAGCACAATAGGTTCAAGGGGTTTCGTAACCTGATCATGAATTGGTATAGCCACCCCGAAATCCAGGGATTTGTCAGTATTTCCGGAACCTTTAATTTCCAAAATTTTTTCTTCGGGACGATCGACACGAATGGTATGGATAATATCCGGAGTCCTCTCCCAACCGAACGATACAGGCAACGTGCGATCGCTGCGTTGTGCATAAAGACCGGTTGCGCCGATACAGATCAACATTAAAACCGATCTTAAATATTTCATGCCGTTTCCCATAAGCACTAACTGCGCATAAAGTTAGCACATAAAAGAGAATGTCCGCCATGTTGGCCATCGCTTAGGAATAAGAGTATATTTGAACCATGTCGCAAGTATTTACCATACTACGAGCCTTCAGGCCCTTAAACCTGCTGTTGGCATTCGGCATTTTATGGTCGGTATATTCAGGTATTTTACACCCTGACATCCAGCCGGATCCCTCAGAAAAAAAGTCGTTTTTCATTTACGCAGCCAGTGTTTTGCTGTGTATGGTCTGGGGCTATCTCATCAATGATTGGAACGATATTCAAACAGACAAAATAAACAAGCCCGGAAAAAACCTGTTTGACGGCCCCCTGAAAAAAGCGGGGATAGTGTTGATAGTACTTTCATTGGCCGGAAGTCTGATCCTTCCAATACTTCTTTGGATGACCTCCTCGGTTTCCCTGTTTGCCTTTGGGCTGAATGCTGCTGCCGCTTTTTTTCTGGGTTTCTATGCCTTCCGTCTGAAAAGTTCCGTTTTTTGGGGAAACGGACTGATTGCCCTGCTCGGTTTTTTACTGGTAATAGCTCCGCTGGCTACGATGAAAACCTCATTTCATATTGAAACACCTGCTTTATTCCGGCTTTTACTTTTCGCCGCTCTTTCGTTTTGGACAACCCTGATTCGCGAAATGGTAAAAGATGCCGAAGATGTGGAGGGTGATGCAATGAGCGGCTTACAGACTTCGGCTACAGTAAAAGGGAAATCGGTTACGTTAAAAGTGGCCGCCCGTTTATGCCGGACCGCAGCTTTTTTTCTGCTCATCCCCGCAGCCGCAGAAATCATCCCGAATAACCATGTATTTCAGGGATTGAGTTACCTTGCCCTGTCCGTCATCGGTTTCCTGGTGGGATTTTTGATGCCGGGAATAGATACTAAAACACAGATTGCCAGATACTCCCTGTACTTAAAGGGTTGGATGGCAGCCGGAATACTTTGCATGTGGATATGATACAAAACCGACCTATAATTCTGGGATCAAAATCGCCCAGACGCAAACAGTTACTCGCCGGGCTGGAGATTCCTTTTGAAGTAATCACGGCGGATACGGATGAAAACCTGCCCGATGATTTTCCGATACGTGATGCGGCCATGCATCTGGCGGAACGAAAAATGGACGATCTGGTGAACATTTGCCCGAAGAACTCCATCATCATCACGGCAGACACCACCGTTATTCTGGAACAACACCTACTGAACAAACCCACAGATGTATCAGATG
>JBIJBG010000289.1:0-2751 GCA_044345355.1 Flavobacteriales bacterium | reverse complement strand
AAGTATCTGCTGAAAATGGAAGCAGGCCCTTATGAACAAACTTATAAAATCTACGAGGACGAGATAAAATCCATGGAACAGCTGAATGCCTTGTGCAACGAGCCGTTTATGCAAACCGTGATTTCACGGTTCGAAGACATGCATCGGGATTTTGAACTTTCCCTGGCTACTATCCAATAAGGAAAAAGACAAATGCAAAGCAGAAAAAAAAACATCGGTATCCTTATCGGCATTTTAACGGTTGCCGTATCGGCTTTTTTTATCATTGATTATTTCGGCACCAGACAAGAAAACAAAAACATGGGAATTCCGGTTCCCGTACCGCGCATCGGGAGTTCCGCCTACTTCGGCGATGTAAATGCAAAATACAAAACCGCTGTTTTTTCCGACTTTTCCTGCTCGTATTGTCGGCAGTTTTTTCAGAAAGAATTTGATCAGATACTGGAAAAAAACATCCGGTCAGGCGAAGTACTCTTTATTTGGAAAGATGTAAGTGCCCCGAAAAACAAGGATGAAAAACCGACAGCCGTTTTTTTGGCAGCGGCCCAAAAACAAAACAAAGCCTATGAGGCCCTGAAATTACTTTTTTCGACAGGTAAAAAAATATCAGAAGCTGAATTTCCGGAATTGGCGCTAAAATTAGCCATGGATACCGTGCAGATGAAGGAATTCATGGCGGACAAAAACAACATTACCGAAATTCAGGCAGATTACGCTTATGCCCAAACATGCAAAATAGAAGGAACACCCTCTTTTGTTATAAACGGATTGTTATATAGCGGCTATTTAAGTGCAGATGAATTTTATGCTCAGTGTAAAAAGCCCATGCCCGAAAGCAACCCCGACAAGCGCATGAAGATGAATTCAGGCACGGTTAAATAATACCCGGAATAAAACGATAAGGTACTTTTTTGCAATACTCCCGATAGTCCGCATCCTGAATGAGGTGTCTTTCCTCAAAAAAGGCACGCATCACATAAATGAAAGTCCAAAAAAGAGCAAATAAAATAAGCCGGGGATTTGTCAAAAATCCGGGAATCGCGGCAATCCACCAAAATAACACCTTCGAAGCGTAAGCCGGATGCCGCACCCAGGCGTAAGTGCCTGCGGAAACAATTCCCCTGTTGGTCATATTGGAAGCCTTTGTACCCAAAAAAAAAGAAGAGAAGGCATAGATAAAAATAAGCACGACCAACAATGTACGCACGTAAACAGTACCGCTTTCCGATCCGAAATTAGGGGCATCTGAAGAAAACCAGGGAGCAAGTTGCAGGCTAAAAGCTATAAAGGGCGGATAACAAGCCAAAGTAACTAACCATGACCACCCGTTTGTATCCACGGATCTCAGGTTATTTTTCAGAAAGCGGGCCTCAAAAATATAGCCGAATACAAAAAACAGGGTATCCATAAAAAAGGCCAATGAAAGTAAAAGGGGATAAATATGCAGATTGAATAAAACGGAAATGGGTATCGACCCGGGAAGATGGGAAAGATTTCGTAAGTGTACAAGACAGGAATTGCCGTTTGAAATAAAAAATTGCAGCATCAGCGGGAGCCAAATCCATTTCACAATGGAAAATAATACCGCATTTCTTGTTCTTTTTCCGGGTTTCCATAAAAACTCCGCTTCCGGATTTTTGATAAGTAACCGGAGACCGAGCAGGAAACTTCGAAGAAAATAAAATACGCGAAAACCAAATGAAAATGTGGTTTTATCTGTATTTACACTCACCACGGAATACACACTCCAAATTGCCCAGGAGGCCATAAGCATGTACAACACCACGCCATCAGCCCGATCCGTAATAATACAGCCTATAAAAAAAAGACCACCGGCAAATGCGGTGGCCCCAATATTTAAATAAGAAGTTAACGACTTCCTTAAATTACGAAAGGACATGCCTCCTAATAGAGTTCATATTTAGAACAGCCACCGGCCACTACATTGATGTTTCCGGGACCCCAGGTGTACGATCCGCAAACGCCGGAAACCGTGTGCGTACCTATGCTTAAAGTTTGCGTAATGGCACCCGATGCTCCGCAGGAAGGGGTAGAGGTAAAGTAACTGGACAAACCTCCCGCATAAGAACCGTCAATATACACGGAAATGGTACTTCCTGCTCCCGGAGGACAAGGTTGAGAATTTGTGTTATACACCATCAGCTGACCTGTAGTACTGCCGCCCGAAGAAGAACCGCCTGAAGAAGAACCTCCGCTGGACGAAGTGCCATAGCGCACACCGCAGTCGTTGCAATCCGTACCGTAAGTACACACACTGTAAGAAGAACCGGGTCCGCCGTCATCACACACCCCGTCGTTGGCATACTGGCAGGTATTGGAGCAAATTCCGCCGCCTGATGAGGAGCCCCCTGAAGAGGAACCTCCCGATGAAGAACCACCTGATGATGTGGCACACCACTGACCGGAATAACCGGTAAAGCAAACACAGTCACCCTCGTCACAATACCCGTTTTCACATTCCTTGCGGCAGGTTTTATTATTATCGCAAGAAGTGAAAAAAGTAAACAATGCCAACGCAACAAAAACAGGAGCTTTCAGAATAAAACGTGAATACATAACTATTTATTTAAACTAAGACGACCCAAATATACTATAAACAGCATAACATTAACAATCAGAAACATTTTTTTTAAATCTACTCTTGTAAATTTGATGATGCGGGCGATTTGCCTCCAGGTGGTATCTTTTACATGCACTTCATGGCGGGTGGTGCGAAAATTTTTCCGATAC
>JBIJBG010000053.1:0-10464 GCA_044345355.1 Flavobacteriales bacterium | reverse complement strand
TAGGTCCGATGAACAAAATGGACGAAGTGGCCGCCAAGCTGAAAAAGGCAGCAAACAGAACCGAAGTTCAGGACAGCACGGCAGCAGACTCTGCATCCGTGGCGCAGGCAGATACGAGTGCTACCCCAGCTTTAAGCCTTACCGATACAGAAACAGCTGATGCAGCGCAGGCTGGTGATTCGGCCAAGACGGACAGTTCGGGCATGGCACAGCAAAGTCTGGAAGAGTATAAAAAAGACCACCCGTTTCTCGGACTCATTGATATAGCTTATGCATTAGATCCCGAAACAGAGCAGCGAACTTATGTTGAAGGGCCTGTACTGGGATACGTGCTTACCAGAGATACAGCAGAATTCAGTACCTATCTGCGTCTTCCCCAAATCAAATCCCTGCTACCGAAAGACGTAAAACTGATGTGGGGCAACAAGCCGATGGAAGAGGTTCCGGCGCTCGCATTGTACTGCATCTTCTCCCCGCGTCGCGATGGCAAAGCCCCTTTGGACGGGGACGTAATCACAGACGCCACGTTTGAGAAAAACGATCAGGGAGGCGGATTCATGGTACGCATGACCATGAACGGAGACGGTGCAGACAAGTGGGCAAAAATCACCGAAGCCAACAAAGGCAAAAGCGTGGCCATTGCCTTGGATGGCATGATTTACAGCGCCCCTACAGTTCAGGATAAGATCACCGGAGGAATTTCTACGATAACCGGAAATTTCTCCTTTGAAGAAGCCAAAACATTAGCGGCGGTACTGAAAGCAGGTAAACTCCCCGTACCCGCCACCATTGTGGAGAAAGCGGTGGTAGGGCCTTCGCTTGGTGCAGCTTCCATCCGGGCAGGTCTATTGTCTATGGCCATCGCTCTGCTCGTAGTACTTATTTATATGGCCTTCTATTACGGAAGAGCCGGTATGACAGCCAACCTGGCATTATTGGCCAACGTATTCTTCCTGGTTGGAACCCTGGCCTCGCTAGGTACTACGCTTACCCTACCCGGAATTGCCGGTATTGTACTTACCTTCGGTATGTCGGTAGATGCCAACGTACTGATTTTTGAACGGATACGGGAAGAATTGCGTGACGGGAAAGGTATGCGCCTGGCTGTAGCTGATGGTTATAAAATGGCCTACAGTTCCATCATTGATGCGAACGTAACCACTATACTCACGGCAATCATCCTGATGGTATTCGGGGCGGGGCCCGTAAAAGGTTTCGCCGTAGTTCTTTTTGCGGGTATTCTTACCTCTCTGTTTTCCGCCATTTTCATTACACGCCTTATTTTCGAAGCCCGCCTCAATGCGAAAAAAGTGCTTTCTTTCTCAGCTAAAATCACAGAAAACGCCTTTATCAATATCAACTTTGATTTTGTAGGAAAAAGAAAAATTTTCTACATCGCGTCTTCCTTAATTATATTGGGTGGTGTGGTTTCTTTCTTTACCAAAGGGTTTAATCTGGGTGTGGATCTTAAAGGTGGAAGGACATACACCGTAACCTTCGATAATTCGACCTTTTCAACGCAAGACATCGCCACGGCGCTCACCCCTGCTTTGGGTGGGGAGGCTCCGATTGTTAAACTTTTCGGCGCCAATGACAAAGTAAAGATCATCACCAAATACAAGTTTGATGATTCCACACCCGCCACGGAAGAAGAAATCGTGAAAGCGCTTCACGAAGGACTGAAAGGGTTTTACACTACCCCTCCCTCTTACGAAGATTTTGCCAATGAAAATTCCGGAATCGGGCTGGCCGGATCTGAAAAAGTAGGTCCGAGTATTGCAGGTGATACCAAAACCAAATCCTTGTACGCCATTGGATTCAGTATCGTTTTAATGTTCTTATACATCATGTTCCGTTTCAAAGGATGGCAATTCGGATTGGCTTCCATAGTGGCCTTGGTGCATGACGTATTGATTGTACTTGCCTGTTTCTCCATTTTTGACGGAATATTACCGTTCTCCATGGAGATTGACCAGGCCATTATCGCGGCAGTACTTACGGTTATCGGTTACTCCATCAACGATACCGTGGTTGTATTTGACCGTATTCGCGAATATTTGTCGGAGCATAAACGGGGAAGCATTAATACATTGGTGAACAATGCGCTAAACAGCACCCTGTCGCGCACCATCAATACCTCATTAACAACATTGATTGTGCTTCTTGTCATTTTCATATTCGGAGGTGCGGGAATCCGATCCATGTCTTTCGCTCTTTTGGTGGGTATCGGCGTAGGAACATACTCTTCACTCATGGTTGCCTCCCCGCTTGTGGTCGACCTGAAAAGACGCACAGGCAAAGATGCCGTCCCCTATGAGGCAGAAAAAATCTAATTACTTTAATTGAATAACTGCAAAGAAAGCCGTTTCCATTTGGAGCGGCTTTCGTATTTTTGAGCCATGCAAATGCCTTTTTTCCTGAATATAGGTGCCGGTGAATTGGTCGTTATCGTGCTGTTTGTTTTGTTGTTTTTCGGCTCCAAGAGTATTCCCGACCTGGCCCGCACGCTGGGCCGGGGCATGCGCGAAATCAAAAACGCTTCTGATGCGGTGAAACGTGAAATCTCCGATTCGGTAAAAGCCACGGACGATGATTTACAACAACGGAGGCGGACCATCGAGGAAGAATACAGACGAACGCTAGATCAAATTGAAGGGGAGGATAAATCCAATCATTCGACCGATTCAACAAAAAACAAACTGCCGGAATAAAAATCAGTTGGTTTATATTTTTTTTATACTTTAGCACACTATTGTGATTCATAGAAATACCTTTATGATGAAGAAACTAACCTCTCTTGTAGCTGTTACGGCCTTTATAACTGCAACAACTACTGCCCTTTACGCTCAAGGCCCAACAGGCAAGTGCGGCAACAAATACTCCGAAGAAGGGGATAAGGCATTCGAATCCGGATTTTATTATCAGGCTTACCTGGGTTATGAAAAAGCGTTAAAAAAGGCTTCAAAAGACAAAGAAGCCAAAGCTTGCATTACCTATCAGATTGCCCGTTCGTTTCACAAAATCGGTGACCTGAAGAAAGCCGTTCAATGGTATCTAAAAGCCGAAAAAGCGGGATATTCTGATGATCCTTATCTAAGTATGACCATTGCCTTGGCTTATAAAAAACAAGGAGAATACGAGTTGGCCAAAGCTGCTTTTGAAGCTTACATAAAAAAGAACCCCGAAGATCCTAAAGGTGATTTAGGCGCCAAGTCCTGCGCAAATGCAGTAAAATGGAGAGATAATCCTACCTGCTATCAGGTGAACAATCTAAAGGCACTCAACTCCAAAGAAGATGACTATGCACCCATTTATGCCAGCAAAAAATCTGATCTGATAATTTTCACCAGCTCCCGCGAAGGAGCCAGAGGTAAGGCAGACGGAATTGTGGGGGAACTGCCCGAAGACCTTTTTCAGGCAAAAATTGACAAAAAAGGAAAATGGTCTACTGCTGTAGCCTTGAGTGAAAAAGTAAATTCCAAAAGCAGTGAAGGCGCTTCCGCCATCAACAAAAAATTCAATACTCTCTATTTTACACGTTGTGCTCTGGACAAAAGAAAAAAATTGGGTTGCCAGATCTTTGAAGCCAAAAAACAAGGTCAGGACTGGGCTGATGCCGTATTGATAGAATTGACCGCCGACAGTCTGGTTTCCGGTCATCCGGCTATTTCTGCCGACGGAAACACTATGGTGTTTGCATCCAACATGCCCGGCGGACAGGGAGGAATGGACCTTTGGATGGCTACTTTTGACCGCCGTAAGAAAACGTTTGCCAATCCCGTAAATCTAGGTCCGGAAGTTAACTCTCCTTCCAATGAAATGTATCCTTATCTGCGTGCGGACGATAAATTGTACTTTACTTCAGACCGCATTGAAGGAATGGGGGGAATGGATATTTACAAATCCGAGCTACTGGAACCCAACAAATGGGGAAAAACAGACAACATGCGTGCCCCGATTAACTCCGAAGGCGATGATTTTGCCATCGTTTTTGACGGCGTAAACGAAAAAGGTCTTTTTACGTCTAACCGCAAAGGCGGTCGAGGTGGTGATGACATTTACACGTTTGACGTAACCAAATCCTCCCTCAATATTGTGGTAACCGTGTTTGACATTGACACGAAACTTCCCCTGAGCGGAGCCAAAGTAACGTTCACCCCTACCAATAGCGAGGCTAAAGAACTGACCACCGATGCTACAGGTAAAGTAAACCTGCAACAGGCCGGTTTCAACGAACTTTACCAACTGGTAGCCTCTAAGGATAAATACTTCAACGGAAAGGGAAGCGCTTCTACACAAGGGATAGATCCTATGTACAATTGCAAAGATTCCACCATCACCGCGGAAATCTTCATCAAAACCTCTGATGTCCCGCTCGCTTACGAAGTATTGTTTTAATTCAACAAATGCTTCTATTACCCGGAATTTACCGACACCTTGGATAAAATCGTAAAAATTCTGACGGAAAACCCGAAAATGCGCGTAGAGCTCGGTGCCCACACGGATTCAAGGGGTACCAACCAGTCTAACCAAAAACTGTCTGAGTGCCGCGCCGAGGAAGTAGTAAACTACGTAGTGAGCAAAGGTATCGATAAAGAAAGACTTACCGCCAAAGGGTATGGCGAAGAGCAGCCGCGTACCCTGGAAAAAGACATGGACGGATTTGCCAAAGGCACCTTACTCACCGAAGAGTATATCAACAAGCTCGAAACCGAAGAACTCAGGGAAAGAGCGCATAAACTCAACCGTAGGGTAACTTTGCGAAAAATAGATGATAACTTCATTCCGAAAGAAGCTCCGAAGAAAACGGAAGAATAACGCGGAAGAAAGACAAAATAACGGAGCGTTCCCCCCTCGGGAGCGCTCTTTTTATTTTCGGTAGGCTATCTTTGTACGGAATATGAATACAAACCCCGAATCGAAATACGACCGCCGCGGTGTATCGGCCGATAAAGGCGAGGTTCACCAGGCCGTAAAACATCTGGACAAAGGCCTATTCCCGAATGCATTTTGCAAAATTCTGCCTGACCTTGCAGCCGGAAAACCGGACTATGTGAATATCATGCATGCCGATACGGCAGGAACCAAAACATCACTCGCCTACATCTACTGGAGAGAAACCGGCGACCATTCGGTTTGGAAGGGCATCGTGCAGGACAGCATCGTCATGAATCTGGATGACATGGCCTGTGCCGGTGCATTACATGATATTATTCTTTCGAGTACAATCGGCAGAAATAAGCACTACATCACCGGAGAAGTACTCAGTCACCTCATTTCCGCGTCCACCGAGTTTGCCCAAAAAATGGCCCGGTACGGCATATGGCTTCATCTGGCCGGTGGCGAAACCGCCGATGTAGGCGACATCGTGCGCACCCTCGACGTAGGGTTTACGGCCTTTGCCCGTTTGCCTAAAGAAGACGTAATCGACATCCGCATAAAACCGGGCAATGTGATCGTGGGCTTTGCCTCTTACGGAAAAGCCGACTGGGAAGAGGAATATAACGGAGGCATGGGTTCCAACGGACTCACCTCGGCACGCCACGATGTATTTGCCAACACCTATGCGCAAAAGTACCCCGAATCGTTCGACTCGGTGAATATGCCCGAAGACTTAGCCTATGCCGGAAAACTCAGCCTGACCGATCTGGAACCCGAAACCGGAATTCCGTACGGAAAACTCGTGCTCTCTCCCACCCGCACCTATCTGCCGCTGCTGCTCCAAATCGTACCGCGTTTCAAATCCCAAATAGACGGCATCATTCACTGCACGGGAGGCGGACAGACCAAGGTGCTGAAATTCACCGAAAGGGTGCACATCATCAAAGACAACCTGCTGCCCATCCCGCCCTTGTTCCGCATCATAAAAGAGCAATCCGGAACCGATGCGAAAGAAATGTACAAAGTATTCAATATGGGCCACAGGCTCGAAATATACACCGATGCCGCCACTGCCGGAGAAATGATTGCCATGTCCGAATCCATGGGCATTGAAGCCCAGATCATCGGGCGGGTGGAAGCCTCCGAAACGAACCGTTTAACCGTACGCTCTTCCTGGGGAGAATTTAATTACGAATAAGCATACTGAACATGCTGGATAAATTAGAAGCCATACACATCCGTTTCGAAGAACTCGGCAAGCAGCTGACCGATCCATCGGTGATTTCCGACGTGAAGCGGTTTATCAAAATAAACAAGGAATACAAAGATCTGGAGCCCCTGATGGAGGCTTATGGGAAATACAGAAAACTTACCGACGATATCCGCTCGGCCAAGGATATGCTGGTGAATGAAAAAGATCCGGAATTCAGGGAAATGGCCCGCGAAGAGCTCAACCGGTCCGAAACCGAATTAACGGCATTGCAGGAGGAAATCCGCCTGATGATGATTCCCAAGGACCCGGAAGATGCCTCCGATGCCATCATGGAAATACGCGCCGGAACCGGCGGTGACGAAGCCGCTCTGTTTGCGGGCGATTTATGGCGCATGTACACCCGCTATTGCGAGAAAAAAGGCTGGCGGGTGGAAACGGTGGACTTCACCGAAGGAGCCACGGGCGGATACAAAGAAATCATCATGGAAATTTCGGGAACCGACGTGTACGGAACCCTGAAATACGAATCGGGGGTGCACCGTGTGCAGCGCGTACCCGAAACCGAATCGCAGGGGCGCGTACATACATCGGCCGCATCTGTGGTGGTATTGCCGAAAGTGGAAGATTTGGAGGAAATCGTCATTAACCCCGCTGACCTGGAAGTAACCACGGCACGAAGCGGCGGTGCGGGCGGACAGAACGTAAACAAAGTAGAAACCAAGGTGCAGATGCACCATAAACCCTCCGGCATTACGGTGATGTGCCAGATTGAGCGCTCACAGCACGGAAACCGCGAACGGGCCCTGCAGATGCTGAAAGCCAAACTGTACGATCTGGAATTAACCAAACGCACGGGCGATGTGGCCTCACGCCGCAAAACCATGGTAAGCACGGGCGACCGCAGCGCAAAGATACGCACCTACAACTGGCCTCAGGGGCGGGTAACCGATCACCGGGTCAACTTTTCCAGCCATAATCTGCAATCGGTAATTGACGGGAATATCGACGACTTCATCCACGAGCTGATGAATGCCGAAAACGCCGAAAAACTGAAGGAGGGAATCACGGCATGACCTTGGAAAAATTGATTTCGGAAATAGGCCGGAAAAAGAGTTTTCTGTGCGTGGGATTAGACACCGATCCTGAAAAAATTCCGGCCTGTCTTCACGATTTCGACAACCCGGTATTGGAATTTAACCGGCGCATCATTGATGCCACGCGCGACTTTTGTGTGAGTTATAAAATAAACACTGCTTTTTTTGAGGCACAGGGAACCGAAGGCTGGGAAACCCTGCTGCGCACGGAAGCCTATATCGGAGATGGGCATTTTAAAATTGCCGACGCTAAGCGGGGCGATATAGGCAATACCTCCGACCGGTATGCCAAGGCTTTTTTTGAAGAAGCCGGTTTTGATGCCGTTACGGTGGCGCCTTACATGGGACATGATTCTGTTTCGCCGTTTTTGAAATACGAAAACAAACACGCCATACTGTTGGCCCTTACCAGTAACCCCGGGGCCGATGATTTTCAGCTGCAGAAATTGGAAAGCGGACAATATCTGTTTGAAAAAGTAACGGATACCGCCATGAGTTGGCCGGGCAGTGACAGGCTGATGTTGGTGGTGGGAGCTACGCGCCCCGAATACCTCCAAAAAATTCGGGCATTGGCCCCGAACACCTTTTTGCTGGTGCCGGGCGTGGGAGCGCAGGGAGGCTCACTGGGCGAGGTAGTGAAATTCGGGAAAACAGAACAAATCGGATTATTGATTAACGCTTCCCGTTCCGTGATTTACGCATCAAACGGAGAAGATTTTGCCGAAAAGGCGGGTGAGGAAGCCAAACGTTTAGCCGGAGAAATGGCCGTATTTTTCTGAATCGGAAATTTGGCGTGGGTAATTACCCCATTTTTAAAATATTGGCTCGGATGGCCAAACTGAAATCTTGCATTAGTTAGCCACTGTTATTGCATAACTGCACATTTTCCTTTGGAAAAGTGTAGGGTAATACAATTTTTCCTTTGAAAAAATGTAAATATACCCGATTTTTCCTTTGAAAAAATGTAATTGTCCGGGAAATGAGTGCGCCGGTAAAACACACCCCGGGCAGTACAGCGGGCGGGCTGCAAAACCATCATAAGTGCCGGACACACCACCTACTTATGATTCGGCAAGGCGGGGTTAAGCTCAGAAAATGCAAACCCGATTTCTGTTGAATAACCCGGGTTAACAAACTCAACAGGAATGTATGAACCGTAGTGTTATTTTCCGCCCATATTAAGGGTAATAATGGAAGTTGCTCATTTTCTGTCGTCTGACTTGTTTTTATAATTTAACAATCAACAAATAGTAGGTTAAACTTACAATCAAATGCACCAAAAAAAACATAAGCTACCCTATAAAAAGTTAAAAAACGCAACTCAAAAAATACTCTGACTATTTTTACGAAAAAAATGAACACGAGAATAAGAACTGTAGAGAAGACTGCCGAGATTGCGTGGTTTGGCGATTTGTGCGGAGGTGATACCCAGTATTTGGGTGTTTTAGATAATGCAAGAAGGAGTAATTTCAGCCATTGTAAAAATATAGTTCTCAATGCAGAAAATAATCATTTTAATAATATTTTGCTGCCCTCGTCCTACATCGTAGGACAAGATCCCTTTACATTTGCTGGAGCCATAGCCCCCTTTACTAAACGTATTTCCTTACTAGTAGCCCATCGCTTCGGAGAATTACATCCCCCCATGTTAGCGAGAACCATAAGTACATTAGACCATCTGCTAGAGGGAAGATTTACCTTAAATGTAATTAATTCAGATTTGCCTGGACTTAAAGAAGAAGGGAGTATTCGCTATCAACGGACAAGGGAAATAATTGACATTTTGAAGCAAGCCTGGACGCAAGACCATATCAAATACAAGGGGGAGCTTTATGATTTTGATTTGCCTTCAGACCCTGTGAAACCTTACCAACAGAATGGGGGGCCTTTATTATATTTTGGCGGATTTTCACCGGAAGCGAGGGAGGTTTGTGCACAATATTGTGATGTGTTTTTAATGTGGCCCGACACAGAAGAAGGTTTAAAAAAGACTATGCAAGACGTATCCGCAAAAGCACAGCATTTTAACCGTACTGTAGATTTTGGCCTTAGGGTACATGTTATTGTCAGGGAAAATGAGTATGAAGCCCATCGTTACACAGAATTGTTGCTTTCAAAATTAGAGCGTGAAAGAGGAGAGGAACTTAAAAATCGTTCGCAAGACTCCAAGAACATGGGCGTTTTGCATCAAGATTCATTAAGGCAATCAGCCGATAAGGAGGGGTATGCGGAACCTTTATTATGGACAGGTATTGGCAAGGCGAGATCAGGATGCGGCGCAGCTCTTGTGGGCACACCGGATCAAATACTCAATAAGATAAACCGTTATATGGATATGGGTATTCGGGCATTCATTTTATCCGGATATCCATTAATGGAAGAATGTAATTTGTTCGCAAGATATGTACTGCCCTTCCTTCCTAACAATAAGCTGGCAAAAATACAAGGCCGTATCCCTGACGGAGAACCGGTAACGCCACTAACCACGGCAGTTTTAAAATAATCTAAACAAAATGAAACAAATTAAATTTAGCGAAACCCTATCTTTATCACAAATCGTTTATGGAGTATGGCGCTGGAATGGTAATCAAAGCAATCTGGATAGACGAAAAATAATAGACATCTGCCTTAATGAAGGAATTGACAGTTTTGACCATGCGGACATTTACAACGATTACGCTAATGAAGCTTATTTTGGGGAGATACTAAAAAAGGAACCCTCTTTAAGAAAGGAAATAAAGATTATTACAAAATGTGGTATCCAGCTTATAAGCAATTCAAGACCTGAAAATTATGTAAAGCATTACAACTATTGTGCAGAACATATCATTACTTCAGTGGATAATTCCCTAAAAAATTTACATACCGATTTCCTTGATTTACTTCTTTTACATCGTCCGAGCCCACTCTTAAACATTCATGAAACGGCAACAACTTTAGAAAAACTAATTGAATCTGGCAAAGTAAGACATATAGGCGTTTCTAACTTTAGCCCGTCCCAATTTAGTCTTCTACAATCCGCTTTATCAAGTCCTCTCATTACGAATCAAATTGAATTAAATCTATTTCATCATTTTCCACTTACCGACGGAACAATAGACTTTTTGTACGAGCGAAACATTAAGCCTATGATATGGAGCCCTTTGGCTGGCGGCCAAATTTTTAATAGTGAGAATGAATTAATGCAAAAAACATTAAAACAGGTAAATGAAAAATATAACACCACTACTGAAGCTCTTTGTTTATCCTGGTTGATTAAACATCCTGCCAATTTGG
>JBIJBG010000287.1:0-2763 GCA_044345355.1 Flavobacteriales bacterium | reverse complement strand
CTTGCAGGCTGTTTAGGCATAGAAGTAAATAGAGATATTTATTAAAGTTCAATATGGAAATATTTGTTTGGCAAAAATAAATATTTAGACTTATCTAAAAAATAAGAAAATCATGACAAGGTTATTTTTTTATCAACCTTTCTTGATTTTGAAATCGGATTGGTTTTATTTCGTTGCTGGTTTTGTTATTTATGGATTGGGGTTATTCCGCTTTGCTGTTGTTTTTTTTGGGTGCGCTTCCCCTTTTGTCTAAACGCCTCTGCACCCGCCTGAAGCTGTTTAAGGTGTTGGGCCCTGTGGTGGTATGCTATCTGGCCGGCATGCTTGCGGTAAACCTGCGGGCTCCTTTTACTGACCCTGATTTAACCCGTGAAATCACCCAGGCGGTGGTTCCCTTTGCGCTTATTTTACTGTTGCTCTCCTGCGATTTTAAATCCTGGATCGGTCTGGCGGGGGAAACAGGCCGCTCTTTTTTGCTCGTGATTTTTTCGGTCTGTTCCGCCTCTGTGTTGGGGTATTTCCTTTTTCGCCATCAGGTGGAGCATGCTCATCTGATTTCAGGTATGCTTACGGGTGTTTTTACAGGCGGTACGGCCAATATGGCGGCGGTAAGCATGGCGCTGGATGCACCGCCTGAATTGTTCGGCCTGCTGAATATGTACGATGTGGTGCTGGGCGGATCGTATCTGTTGTTTACCATGACCCTGGCGGGTCCTCTGTACGGCCTCATTCTTCCGAAAAAGAGTTTTCCGAACGCCGCTCAAAAGGGTGCCCATCTGCTAAAAGAAAAAGTCACTTTTCGAGGGGTGGTGTTGTCTGTATTGACCGCTGTTTTGATTCTTGGCTTTTCCGCGGGACTCAGTTTTCTTTTTTTTCGCAAGACGGAGCCTTCCTTCATCATTCCGGCTATTACGTTGCTTGCCGTGGGAGTCTCGTTCATCCCTCAGGTGAAAAATTTGTCCGGTTCGTTTGCCACGGGCGATTATTTTCTGCTTGTATTTGCCACGGGCATGGGACTGCTGAGCGATTTCAGCCAAATGGAGACACAAAGTTGGCAAACCGGCGCCTTCATGGGTTTCGTCCTGATTCTGTCCATGGCGATTCATCTGCTGGGCGCCGCATTATTCCGGTTGGATCGGGACACGGTCATCATTACCTCCGCGGCAGGAATCATGAGTCCGCCTTTTGTGCCCGCTATTGCTCGTTCACTGGGTAATTCTGCCATCCTGTTTCCGGGCTTGGCTGCGGGTATTATCGGCAATGTGGCGGGTACCTTATTGGGAATTGCCATGGCCCGTATTTTGGGCATCTGATGGCTTGTACCGGTTTCGGTTGCTCCAATTTACGAGGGAAAGCATTACGGGCACTTCCACCAATACACCCACTACCGTTACCAGTGCCGCGGGAGAATTTAAACCGAAAAGGGAGATGGCTACGGCCACGGCCAATTCGAAAAAATGACTGGCTCCGATTAAGGCAGCGGGTGCATTCACCGTATAAGGAAGGTTTAATTTTTTACCTGAAAACCAGGTGATAAAAAAGATAAAATAGGTTTGCAAAATCAGCGGAATGGCAATCAGCAGAATAATCAGAGGATTTTTCAGGAGGTTATTTCCCTGAAAAGCGAAAAGTAAAATCAGGGTCAGCAAAAGGGCCGTGACGGAAATCGGCTTTAGTTTCGGAAGAAAATGATGTTGAAACCAATTCTTTCCTTTTAAACGGGTTAAAATGTGGTGGGTTATGATTCCTGCAATAAGCGGAAAAACGACAAAAAGCGCAACGCTTCCGGTTAAGGTGTCATAAGGAATTTGGATGTCGGATATTCCTAAAAGTAAGCCCACGAGCGGCACAAATGCAAAGAGCAGAATAAGGTCGTTTACCGATACCTGAACTAATGTGTAATTTGCATTTCCATCGGTTAGATAAGACCACACGAAAACCATCGCCGTGCACGGAGCTGCTCCCAGCAGGATGGCTCCTGCGATGTATTCACCCACCAAATCGGGGGTTATGAAGGCCTTATATAGCTGTGAGAAGAAAATCCAGGCGAAAAAAGCCATGGTAAAAGGCTTGATAAGCCAATTGACTGCCACGGTAAGCATGAGTCCCCGCGGATTTTTTCCCACGTTTTTAATGCTCGAAAAGTCAATCTGGAGCATCATGGGATAAATCATCAGCCAAATTAAAAAGGCCACCGGCAGATTTATTTTGGCTATTTCCCATTGGCTCAGGGTTTCTGAAAAACCCGGTGCAAAATGCCCTATGGCGATTCCCGCAGTTATGCATAAGGCCACCCAGAGCGTTAAGTATTTTTCAAAAAAGGCAATTTTTTTTTCAGGCATATTCATAGATCGCAATTTGGGGATAAATGATGATGGCAGAATTGGCTAAATTCCTTTTTAATGAGGTCGCGGATTCTTCTGAATTCTGAGCGGATAAACTCCTCGCTGCCCCGGGCATGGGAAGGATCTTCAAATCCCACATGCAGTCGGTTTTTTACTTTACCGCTGAATGTGGGACAATTTTCGTTGGCGCCGCCGCACACGGTAATTACATAATCCCATTCCTCGTTCAGGTATTTTTCCACGGGGTCAGAGGTGTGGGAAGAAATGTCCATACCTATTTCCTGCATCACCAAGACCGCTGTTTCATTCAGTTTTCCCGTCGCTTCGGTACCGGCTGATGCAATGTGCCAATCAGGAGCCAACTTTTTTAAGAAGCCATGGGCCATTTGGCTCCTGCAACTGTTTCCGGTGCATAAAA
>JBIJBG010000286.1:0-2766 GCA_044345355.1 Flavobacteriales bacterium | reverse complement strand
CACGCGGTCCATTCCCGTGGGCAAAAGATCGATTGTTTTTTCTATCTGGATGATAAAACGGGCATGTGGCATGTTGAGTTTTGCCAAGTGTTCATTGATCTGCTTTTCTAAAAGCGTAGCTCCCTTTTTTCGTCGTTGATGGAGCTCTCCGGCGACTTCCCGCAGTTCGGTATCTTGCTTTTTTACTGCTTCAAGATTGGCTTTCAGACGTTCATCGCCCACTTGAATCAGGCTTACTCTTTCGCGCAACTGATTGCGGATTTCGATTAGCTCGTCCGCTTGCTCCACTCCGTGTTGTTTCTTTAATTTTTGAATCAAGGCAATACGACCGGCCAAAAATTCAAGCCGTTTTTGGTCTGATTCTATTGTTCCCGCCAAGGTTTGTATTTCTGATGCGATGTCGCGGATTTCCAGCAGGGCGGAATCTAACCGGTCGGCGGTGGAAGCGATGTTTTTTTGGTAGCCCTCCACTTTGCGCAGTCCCAGAATTATTTTTCTTAAAAAGGAATGTACATTTTCCTCGGCCTCCTCTAAACCCTGCAGGGCAGAAAATAAGGCAGATTGAATTTCTTCCGCATGGGTGAGTGCCTTCAGTTCTTCATTCAGGCGGGCTTCTTCATTTTCCTGAAGGGCAGCCTCATCCAATTCATTCAGTCGGAAAAGGAGGTAATCCAAATCGCGCCGGTCTTGTTCATAACGTTCGGTTTCTTCTTTAAGTTCGCGTTCTTTCAGTAGAAATTCTTTGTATAAAGTGCCGAATTTTTCACTGACTTTCCTATTCTCTGATGAAGCATCCACAATTGATACGCGGAATTCGGCATCGGCCAGTGAAAACGCCTCATGTTGTGAATGTATATCCACCAGATGGCGGTTTAATTCCTGCAGGATGGAAAGGTTCACAGGCGTATCGTTTACAAATGCCCTGGATTTTCCGCCCGGTAAAATTTCCCTACGGATGATGCACGGATTATCAAAATCCAAATCCGCTTTTTCAAAAAAAAGCTTTAGGTTTTCAGGGATTTTGAATTCACCTTCTACCACGCATTTTTGTTCGTTTAACAAGGCCGTGCCATCTGCCCTTTTTCCGGTAAGCAGACTCAGGGCCCCCAGAAGTACCGATTTGCCGGCTCCCGTTTCGCCCGTAATTACGTTAAATCCGGAATGGAAGCGTACTTCCAGATTTCGGATCAGGGCATAATTGGAAACTTTCAGAACGGCCAGCATGAAGGCAAAAATACGGGGAATAAAGTCAAAAACTAAAAAATCATCCGATGAATTCTACGTTTGTTTTTACTCCGGATTATTTTTAGGAACATTTTTGCCTTTTGCGGAGCGGTTCTTTTTTCGTTGTATCAAATCTTTCCAGGTGTCAAAGGTGGTTTGGTAAGATACACCTACACCCTGAGTGTAAGGAAATGCCTGGATGATATTGGCTTCGTTGGAGCGGTTGAAACCACGTATGCGTAATTTTCCGTCATCGGTAATTTTTACTTCCACGTTTACGTCAATCAGGTTGTTGTAAGGCGTGGCGGAAGTAGATTTGGTGGTGGCCACTCCAAAATTGCCATCAATATTTACGCGATCATTGAAGAGTCGGGTGCTCAGGGCAAGCTCTACTTCATCCTGCCCCGAAGTGGTATTGTCTTTATTTCTGTAACGAACGCCCACATCTAATCCTTCACTCAGTTGAGAAACCCAATTGCTTAATTGGTTGGAAAGTACTTCCAGGGTATTTCCGCCGGCCACATTAGCGGCATCACCGGCACCTGTTCCCGAATTGATAAATTGCCTGAGAACCAGCAAGGCGAATGCCTGTTTATTTTTTTCATCGTCGGTGGCCAGTGCCTGCAAGAGCTGGGCACGAGTTCGCTCATCTATCGAAGGGAAGCGTATATCGAATGCGATTTGAGGCTCAAGCAGATTGCCCGATAATTTTACGATTACATCAACGGGAATGCGTGATTTGAATTGTTCCAATTCAGCTTCTGAAATGCCTGCCGCACTTCCTGCCAAAAGAGGAAAGGCGGATGTGCGTAATGAGTAACTTGCAGCTGCTTCAATCTTAGCATTCGATGGATCTCCCGTCCAATAAATGGCCCCGCCCTGAATCAACTTGAGTTTTTTGTTTACCAAGTTTTTCAGCGTGAACAGATAATCACCCTTAAATACCTCATAATCACCGAACATCTTCAGGTCGCCCATGCGGTTCAATTCTACCCGCAGATTGCCGCGGCCAGAACTTCTGAGCACATCCCCGCTGAATTCATCAAAAATAATTTGTACTTCCGCATTTTCATTTATTTCAGCATCTACATTCAATTGAATGCCGGGAGCCTGTTCACGCGGTTTTGTCTGGAAAATTTCTTTTGCGGAGGTGTCACGGCTGTCTTTGAAAATAACAAAACTGTTTTCTGATGCGGTAGAAGGGCCTGATTCCATAGGTATGAACAGGCGGGTGCCTTTTCCTGTTTTTACACCCGCGATTACATCCAAGCGGTCAAAAGGACCTTTTATTACCACAGTGCCCGATGCTACTGCCGATCCATAAAAAATGGGACTCTGTTCTTTATTTGCGTTAAAAAATAAAAAGTCCTCTCCGCTCACTTCCATGTATAACTCCAGATCTTTAAAATCCCGGTGGCGAATATTTCCTTTCAGCGTTGCTTTCCGATAATTCTGATCTTCCAGGGAGATTTCTCCGAAGTCAATATAATAGCGGGAAATACGAATTTTTTTTCCGGGTTTGAATTGAAGGTTATATACCCC
>JBIJBG010000285.1:0-2789 GCA_044345355.1 Flavobacteriales bacterium | reverse complement strand
CGCCCAATCGCGTAAGCAGGATAAACATTTTTTCAGTATCGGCCGTATTCAGCGAAATAAGGAGCAAATGTGAGTCTGCTTTACCGAAAAAAAGAAAAAAGGATATTGAAACGAGAAAAAAAATGCCCCAACAAATCAGAAAGGGAGCACCTGCATGAATGTGTTTAAAATCATGCACCTATTGAATGTTTGAGATCATTAATCTGGTGTTCCCAAAGCAGACGGGTTTCTTCCTCCTCGTCCTCCTCACAGAAATCGGTAACAATTAAAGCCACATCATTGGTAATGGCATCCACCACAATTCTGAATTCAAAATAAAGGTCTTCATCATCTTCATCGTCCCATTGGAATTTCACCCATTCATTCTCTTTAGAAGATACCAGGGTTGCGGACTGATCTGATCCGTCCCAATGAAACGAAAAATGGCCATTTCGTTCATCCACTTTATCGGCAAACCACTCTGCAAGTCCCGTGGGAGTAGAAAGCATTGAATAAAGCAATTTAGATGAACAGTGTAACAGGTATTCCAACTCAAGCTTCTTCATGGATGTGATGTTTGGCGCAAGATAACAATTATTGACTTTAAAAAAAAAGAAAAGGCTCCCATTGGAAGCCTTTTCTTTTGTAGCGAGATCGGGATTTGAACCCGAGACCTCAGGGTTATGAATCCTGCGCTCTAACCACCTGAGCTACCTCGCCGAAAGTAAAAAAACAGGACGGCCGCTGTTTCTTGGGGTGCAAATATAGCAATATTCGCATTCTTTGTAACGGAATGCTGAAAAATCAGAGGGGAATGTTCCCATGCTTTTTTCTAGGCAGGGTTTCCGCTTTATTTTCGAGCATTTTAAATGCTTTGACTAATTTTTCCCTGGTTTGCTCCGGCTTGATTACCTCATCCACATAGCCACGCGAAGCAGCTCGGTAGGGATTGGCAAACAGTTCGCCATACTCGGCCTCCTTCTCCTTCCATTTCATTTCCGGATTTTCGGCGGATTGTATTTCCTTCTTAAAAATGATTTCAGCGGCTCCTTTTGCACCCATTACCGCAATTTCGGCAGAGGGCCAGGCATAATTCATGTCGGCCCCGATGTGCTTGGAGTTCATCACATCGTAGGCACCGCCATAGGCCTTACGGGTAATTACGGTAATGCGCGGAACGGTAGCCTCGCAGAAAGCATATAACAGTTTGGCTCCGTTGGTGATGATGGCATTCCACTCCTGGTCGGTTCCCGGCAAAAATCCGGGTACGTCTTCAAAGACCAGCAAAGGAATATTAAATGAATCGCAAAAACGCACGAATCGGGCCGCCTTTACCGAGGCATTGATATCCAGAACACCGGCCAGATAAGCCGGCTGATTGGCCACGATGCCGATGCTGCGCCCGGCCAGACGGGCAAAACCCACCACCATGTTTTCCGCAAAATCGCGATGAATTTCAAAAAAGGAATCCGTATCGGCCACCTGGGTAATCACCTCGCGGATATCGTAAGGCTGATTGGGATTTACCGGCACCACGCTGTTTAAAAGGGGACGCGTTTCATCAGACGGAACGTAAGGATAAACCGGTGCCGTTTCTTCGCAGTTTTGGGGCATAAAGGAAAGTAACTCTTTTATCTGACGGATGGCATCCGCCTCGTTAGCCGCCGTGAGATGCGTAACCCCCGATTTGGTGCTGTGGGCCGATGCTCCGCCCAATTCTTCGGAAGATACTTCCTCGTGCGTAACCGTTTTTACCACATTAGGGCCGGTAACAAACATGTAGGAGGTATTTTCCACCATAAGGATAAAGTCAGTAATGGCCGGCGAATAAACAGCGCCGCCCGCACAAGGGCCCATAATGGCTGATATCTGAGGAATAACCCCGGAAGCCAGCGTATTACGATAAAAAATATCGGCATAACCGCCGAGAGAAACCACCCCTTCCTGAATGCGGGCTCCTCCCGAATCGTTAAGCCCGATTACCGGAGCTCCGTTTTTCATGGCCATATCCATAATACGGCATATTTTCTCGGCATGAGCCTCGGCCAGAGAGCCTCCCAGTACGGTAAAATCCTGAGAAAAAAGATATACGGGACGGCCGTTTACCGTAGCATAGCCGGTAATTACCCCATCGCCGAAGAATACCTGTTTATCTAAACCGAAGTTCTTGGAACGGTGTGTAACCAATGCGCCGATCTCTTCAAAACTGCCTTCATCTGCCAACAGCGCAATCCGCTCCCGGGCCGTAAGTTTACCTTTGGCATGCTGGGCGGCCATACGTTCTTCGCCTCCACCCAGAGCACTTTGAGCCATTTTCTTATCCAGTTCGGCAAATTTTTCTTTCATGATGAACGCGTTGAGACTTTCTGTTTATAAGGCACAAAAATAAAAAAGGGAAGATACACCGACGGCAGACATCAAGGCCTCCCGAATGTGGGGCAATCGCAGCCTTTGGACGATTTACACCCGGCCACACCCGTGATGAGCCATGCGGTCAAAATCAACAAAAAAATAAATGAAAGATACGATACCCGAGATTTCATAGTTCAAATGTAAATTATTTTGCCTGCAATGTCCACCGGTTTTCCGGATAAGGCTATTTTTAACCCGAAAATCAAACCTTGAATCTCTTTCAACACATAGGAAAATACTTTCTGCTGCAAAAGAAAGTATGGAAAAAGCCGGAAAAATGGGGTATTTTTCGGAGGCAGCTGATTCATGAGATTGACAGCATCGGTATTGATTCGCTTCCGCTGATTACCATCATTTCGGTGTTTATGGGTGCGGTAATCGCCTTGCAGTTTGCCGCG
>JBIJBG010000284.1:0-2791 GCA_044345355.1 Flavobacteriales bacterium | reverse complement strand
CCGCGCTGGCCAAGGTGCTGCTCTCCGATCCGCAGGTGTTTCTGCACTGGTATATCCGCCGGCCCGAAGTAGCCCAAGCTATCGCACAGACAGGCAGAAATCCTGTTTATCTTTCAGATATCCTTCTGGATAGGCAACGTATTCAGACCCATCATTCGTTTTCGCAGCTGCCCCAAGAGGCAGAACAGATGGTTATTTCGGTACCGGCCGCCCATGCCAAGACTACTTTATCTGCCCTGCCTTTTCATACATTCTCCGGTCCGGTCATTTCTGCCGCTAAGGGCCTTATTCCGGATCAGCATATCACCCTTACCGAATGGCTGCAGGGAACGGGAAGGGTTTCTCCTGACCGTCTGTTTATGATCGGCGGACCCTGCCACAGCGAGGAGGTGGCTCAGGAAAAACGGTCTTACCTTACCATGGGCGGTCTGGGATTGCATCCGTCGGAGCAACTGACTCATCTTTTTTCGTGTGACTATATTTCTTGTTCCCCCTCGGCTGATTTGCGGGGCATCGAGTTTGCGGCCATTCTGAAAAACGTGATGGCGATAGCCTGCGGAATGGCCTTGGGAACCGGGCGTGGGGATAATTTTTTATCGGTGTTGGTCAGCGCAGCCTCCCGCGAAACGGATGCCTTTTTGCGCCGGCATTTTCCGCTGGAAGATCGTGAAATCAACCGCAGTGCCTATCTCGGTGATTTGTTGGTTACCTGTTATTCTCCACACAGCCGCAACCGTAGATTGGGCCTGCTTTGCGGAAGAGGGTATTCGCCTGCTGAGGCCTTAACCGAAATGAATAGTGTGGCTGAGGGATATTTTGCCGTGAAAGGGTTACATGCACGGTTTGATTTAACCGACTTTCCGGTCATGAGCATGGTTTATTCCGTTTTATATGCCGGAGTTCCGGCAGCTCAGGCCATTAAATTAGTGGAAGCTCAACTATCTTAGGCTCATGTACATTCCCAATGCGTTCGCCGTTACTGATATTTCTGTAATCCGTACCTTTTTGGAGGACAATCCATTCGGCATGCTCACCGCATCCATGGAGTGGGGCAGGGTGGAGGCGGCACATGTGCCGTTTGGCATTTATGGACAGGGTGAATATCTTGAGCTGTTCACCCATTTTTCCGTTCACGGGCCGTTATCTTCTTTGCAGGAGGGAGCGGAAGTTCTTGCCGTATTTACGGGCGCACATGATTACATATCCTCTTCTTGGTATGGTCATCCCAATGTGCCTACGTGGAATTACATGGCCGTGCATCTGCGCGGAAGGATTTATTTTCAGAGTCCTTCCGAATTGTGGAATCAACTCCTCATGTTTACCGCACATCACGAAAAAAACGTGCATGGACAGAGCAACCCGGAAGAATTGCCGGAGGCTTTGAAAGAAGCCTATCTGAAGGAAATAAAAGGGATACGTATGGAAGTCAGTTCCGCGGAAGCTGCTTTTAAGCTGAGCCAAAATAGAAACAGAGCCGATTTTGACCGCATTTTAGCCGAGTTGGACAGGCGTAATCCAGCATTGGCCGCATATATGCGGGAACACTATCCCGGCGGTTGAATGATTCTGTTGATGCGGATATGTCCTTTCTCCAGTGTATATTTTTTCCGGTTGATGTTCCACAGGTAAACCACGATGCGGGCGGTTTCCTGCGGAATGTTTCGCCAGATCATTTTTACCGTTATGGGTTTATCCTCCGCCCGAAATTCTTTTTTGAGCCGGTGCAGCGGTGAAACTCCGTATTCGAGCGTCTGCCCCGTTTTGTCGTACATGGTGTACACCAGACGCAGTTTGGGCGGTGTGGCTAAGGAGGTTATTTTTAAGTCACATTCCCACATCCACGACTGGCCGGCAAAAACATGCGGATTCAAATTTTCGAACAAATTGTAGAATTCTCCGAAATAGTATTCCGGGCCGTCGGAAATTGTGCTGTCGAAAAAGGGTACGGTTTGCAGGAAGTGTTTTCTGCGAGCCATCACCAGGTCGGAAAGCGGGTCGGCATCAATGGAATCGTAGATGCCGGTATGCGAGGTATATTCTCCCGGACCGAAAATCACGTAATCTTCAAAATCGCTTTGATAGTGCTCATAATCCATATTTTGCAGTGGTCCGCCGTGCCTGAAGTTGTACCAGGACCATACCAGGTCGCGGATGCGGTATCCGCCTATGGTGGGATTTACGGGTGCTTTTCCACTGCGCGCCTCATCGTAAATCCGTTGCCAGAAGCGTTCGGGCAGATGTTCGTATTGCCAGTAGGAGCTGTGGGTAAAATTGGCATGCGCCAGAAAATGAAGTCCAAACAAGGCGGCTATGGGCAGTGCGGCCTTGGGGTAAACGGTATCTGCAGTGAACATGGAGAACAGAAACAGGTACAGCACCAGAAACATGCCCGTACGGTCTGACGGGAAATTAACGCCCAAAAGCAGATGCAGCGCCACAATGCCGAGCAGACTTCCCAGAAGCATGAAACCGAAAAGAACCGGAGGCCGATTTTCCCGCAGGGATTGTTTTTTCAGCAGAAAGGGAATGGGCACTATGGCGGCTGAAAACCAGGCAATCCAAAAATAGGGAATGGGCCATGCCGTAGAACCGAAGAACTGGGCAGAGAAAGAAACCAAAACAGCCTGATAAAAGGATTCGCCCTGCGCATAGTAGAGCAATCCTCCTTTTTTCATGGCGAGGGAGAGGATAACGAACGGCACGATGGCTACAGAGCCGAAAAGGAGGGGTAGGCTTTGGTAGATTTTTTGGGAAACCGGTTTTTGGTTTGACCAAACAAAAAGGAAGGAGA
>JBIJBG010000282.1:0-2826 GCA_044345355.1 Flavobacteriales bacterium | reverse complement strand
CTTATGAATTTGCTACCCGCGTGGTGGAGTCAAAAGGAGGCGGTGATTACAGGCAGGCTTCCTACTCGCTTATTCTAAGCGGAATGTATGAAGTTTCCTCTGTTGGGCAGACCCATGCCGCACCCGATTTTAAATTACCCGTTTCTTCTGTTCAATTTAATGCAGGACCATTTTCGGTAAAGATGATTGATGTTTCCAAAAAAACAGATGCCACCCAGATTCGCTTTAGTGTGGTGTATAACGGAGATAAAGTGGGTATCGTAGATCCTGTAAAAGCCGTATGCCGAGTTCCTTCAGGGGAGGAGTTTGCCGTGTTTAACGTTGGGGTAAAGTCTAATCTTTTAGAAAAGGGAGGGGAGGATAAATTCACCTTAGATTACCGAATTCCTGCCCGGATAACGGATATGCAGTTTGCTGAATTATTTATCAACTGGAAAGATTGTTTTCGAGAATCAGAACGTAAACCGATACCGATTGCACCCATAGAAATGAAAATAAGCTACGGAAAATAAACGGTTATTTTTTGTTTTTGAGTGTTGCCAGAATCAATTCTGCTGCTCGCATAGATGCGCCTTCACCTCCGAGTTTTTCTTTTAGTTCCAGATAGCCGTTTTTTATTTTGCCGGAATAGGCTTCATCCTGCATTAATCGGGTCAGTTCCAAACGAAGATTTTCCGGGTTCAGGTCATGCTGAATAAACTCACTTACCAAAGGTCTGTTTAATATAAGATTAACCAGAGAGATGTAGGGTACCCTGATCCATTGTTTTACGATCTGATAGGAAATAGGATTTCCTCTGTAACAGACCACCTGAGGGGTTCCCAGCAGGGCGGTTTCCAGGGTAGCCGTACCCGAAGTGACCCAAGCCGCCTGCGACTCCGCGATAATCGTATAGGTATGTCCGAAAACAACGGGGATGTTTCGCCCCTGTAAAAAGGACTCATAATATGCTTTATCAACGGAAGGTGCTCCTGCAATCACAAATCGGTAGTTTGGAAAGGAATCTGCCGCTTCAAGCATAACGGGAAGCATGTTGCGAATTTCCATTTTACGGCTTCCCGGCAAAATGGCCACTCTGCCTGCTTCAGGATTTTGTGTCGGAAAATTGGCTAACGCATCCAGAAGGGGATGACCTACATAGTGGGCTTCGACCGTAAATTTTTTAAAAAACTCTTTTTCAAAAGGAAGAATGGTCAGAATTAAATCGGAAATCCTACCCAGCTTGTAGGCTCTTTTTTGTTTCCAAGCCCATACCTGAGGAGTAATGTAATAGGCGGTTTTAATTCCCCTTTTTTTTGCCCATTCAGCCATGCGCATATTAAAGCCCGGGTAGTCCACCAAAATCAGTAGATCGGGCTTGAAATGAAGTATGTCCTTTTTGCAGAAATCTAAATTCCGGAGTATGGCAGGCAGGTTGGCCACTACTTCCACAAAACCCATAAACGCCAAATCGCGGATATGTTTTACGGGCGTTACACCCACTTCCTGAAGATGATCACCTCCCCATGCACGGAATAACGCATGTTCATCCACCCGGCGAAGTGCTTTTACCAGATTGGATGCATGCAGGTCGCCGGAGGCTTCACCTGAAAGGATGTAATATTTCACTTAGGTAAAAACGTATTTTTTATCCAAAAGCTGAAAAACAACCAAATATAGAATGGCCCATAAAAACGTAATGGCCAGTAATCCTCTTCCGGTTTTGTCCAGATACCATTTGACCATGAAAAATCGGAAAAGAATCAGGTTGAAAAACACCCCGATCAGCAGTTTGGTGGAATCTTTAATTACGGTACGTACCTTTTGCATGTGGGCAAGGTAGTCGTCAATAAACCATACAACTATAAACACGACTACAGGGACAATGAGCCCCATAAGGAACCCGTACCAAAAATCATCTTTTTTCAGTTTCTCCAACATCTTCGAGTTGTGTTTTTATCGTTTTTAGATGGCTGTATGCCGTCAGATCGTATTGGATAGGAACCACGGAAATATATCCTCCCGCCAGGGCGGCTTCATCGGTATCTGTGCCTTCATCGGGTACGCGAAAAATGCCGGTAAGCCAAAAATAAGTTCCTCCCCTCGGGTCCTTTCGCTCATCAAGTTCTTCGTCCCAGAAGGCTTTGGCTTGTCGCCCCACTTTTATCCCTTTGAGTTCTTTACCTTTTGGGATATTTACGTTCAGGCAGACTCCTTCGGGAAGTCCGGAAGATAGCACCGTACGGATAATCTGCCGGATAAATTTTTTTGAGGATTCGAAATCGGCATCGTAGGCGTAGTCGCAGAGGGAAAATCCGATGGAGGGGATTCCCATAACGGCTCCTTCCACTGCGGCGGACATGGTGCCGCTGTAAATAACGTTGATGGAGGAGTTGCTCCCGTGATTAATTCCGGAAACCACCAAATCCGGACGGCGCGGGGCCAGTTTGTTGACGGCAATTTTTACGCAATCTACCGGCGTGCCCGAACAGCTGAATTTCAGATAGTCGACTTCTTTGGACATGTCGGCAATTTTGATTGTATCGCTTATGGTTACTGCATGACCCATACCTGATTGGGGAGCATCCGGCGCTACCACGATGATATCGCCGAATTCACGCACCACATCAGTCAATGCGTGTATTCCAGGTGCAAAAACACCATCGTCGTTACAAACTAAAATTAAGGGGCGCTGCTTGAGCATGATTTAATTTTAGCACAAATCTAATCAATAAAATGGGGGAAAATCAGTCTTCTTTTACGCTTTCCAATAAGGCTTTTGCGTTATCGATGGCTTCCGGGAGCAGCTTGTCTCCACTCAGCATTCGTGCGATTTCCTCCACTCGA
>JBIJBG010000281.1:0-2831 GCA_044345355.1 Flavobacteriales bacterium | reverse complement strand
TACATGCCTTATTTTCGGCCATCCGTCGTGATGCATTTCGTATCGCTTTGGTAGAACAGGTATGGGTAACCGAGACGGGCGAATTTGACCTGATTCCCAAAATAGATGATCATGTCATCCTTTTCGGTGACACGGCCCAGATGGACGGAAAATTCAACAAGCTGAAAATTTTTTATGAGGAAGGGCTGAATACTTTTGGCTGGAACAATTACCGTACGATAGACCTCCGTTATAATCATCAAATCATTTGTAAAAAATAAAAATCCCTTAAGTAAATGTTATGAAGAATTCAGAAATCGTAGTAGGTCTTGACATAGGAACTACCAAAATCGTAGCCATTGCCGGAAAGCTTAACGAGCATGGAAAATTAGAACTCCTGGGTGTGGGCAAAGCCGACAGCGTAGGAGTGAACCGTGGTATGGTTACCCATATTCTGCAAACCACCGAAAGCATCAAAAAGGCTGTGGAAGAATTGAAGGAATCAGCCAATCTTGATATCGGTGTGGTGAATGTGGGCATAGCAGGTCAGCATATCCGCAGTTATCAGCACCGGGGAATTTTGACACGTGATTTTCCTGAGTCCTACATTAATCAGCAGGATGTAGATCGATTGGCCATCAATATGGAGAAGTTGGCTTTACCCCCGGGTGAGGAAATTATTCATGCGCTTCCTCAGGAGTACATGGTGGATAATGATTTTGCCATACTTAATCCGATCGGGATGCCGGGTACCCGGCTGGAAGCAAACTTCCATATTATAACAGGGCAGGTGGCTGCCGCCAAAAACATTCTGAAAAGTGTGGAAGGTGCCGGGCTGGGTATGCATAGGCTTATTTTGGAGCCTTTGGCTTCCAGCGAATCGGTGCTTCATCCCGAAGAAAAAGAGGCGGGCATTGCGTTGGTGGATATCGGGGGTGGAACTACCGATCTGGCTATTTTTCACGAGGGAATTATTCGCCATACTGCCGTAATTCCTCTTGGCGGAAATATTATAACAGAGGATATAAAGGCTGGATGCAATATCATTAAAAGTTATGCAGAGGCACTCAAAACCGCTCACGGTTCTGCTTTAGCCTTGGATGGGATGGAAAATAAAGTGGTTATTATTCCCGGGCTATATGGTCGTCCGCCTAAAGAAATCCGATTAAAGAATTTGGCCGGGATTATTAATGCCCGTATGGAAGAAATCTTCGAGGCCGTAGATTATGAAATCAGGCATTCAGGTTTTAAGCATAAACTTACCGCAGGAGTTGTGCTCACGGGGGGTGGAGCGCTTATGAAACACAGCCATCAGCTGATGGAATTGGTAACCGGATTGGAAACCCGCGTGGGTGTTCCCAAAAGTCATATTACGGGCAAGTTGGCCGAGCAGCTTTCCAATCCCATTTATGCGACGAGTATCGGTCTGGTGATGATGGGATTTGAGGAAATGATGCGAAAGCCTATTTCCGATGAACAAAAGGATACTGTAAAGAAAGGGCGTACCAAGCCGATTATTCAGTTTCCAAATATTTTTGAAAGACTGGTAAAAGGCGGCATGAATATGCTGAATGATGATGAAAAAGAATTGGAATAATTCACAATAGTGAATAAAGCAGTTAATAACAAGAAAAATAAGACAAACAAAGCGACATATTAACTTTTGGATATGGATAACTTTACCGATTTTCAAGAGTAAAAACGCTTATTTATTTAGATTTTTGAGGTGTTCTGACGTATTTAATTTGTTAATCTTAAAATAAGAGGTATTTATGGATAATAACATGTTCGGTAACCTGATGAATTTTGACTTACCGAAGGATCGCCCTTCCATCATTAAAGTGGCCGGCGTAGGCGGCGGTGGCAGTAATGCGGTCAATCACATGTATAATCAGGGCATAAGGGGTGTGGATTTTATGGTGTGTAATACCGACGAACAGGCTCTATTGGCCAGTCCCGTGCCTTTAAAAATTCAATTGGGAGCAGATCTCACTGAAGGTCGCGGAGCCGGCTCCATTCCCGAAGTTGGGCGTAATGCCGCCATTGAAAATTTGGACGATGTTCGCTCCGCATTGTCTCAGCATACCAAAATGCTTTTTATAACAGCCGGTATGGGTGGGGGAACAGGAACGGGAGCAGCTCCCATCATCGCTCAGGCGGCCCGCGAAATGGGCATTCTTACCGTAGGAATCGTAACCATGCCATTTGCCTTTGAAGGCCGCAAGCGTAGGGAGCAGGCAGAAAAAGGACTTGCCGAACTCCGAAAGCATGTAGATACCATTCTTGTTATATCAAACGAAAAATTGCGGGAAATATATTCCGATCTGTCAATGAGCAGGGCCTTTGCCAAAGCGGATGATGTGCTGTCCGTGGCCGCTAAATCCATTGCAGAGATTATTACGGTTTCCGGTTTGGTCAATGTGGATTTTGCCGATGTACGCACCGTAATGACCGACGGCGGTAATGTAATCATGGGATCGGCCGTGGCTTCGGGCGAAGGACGTGCCCTGCGTGCCGTGGAAGAAGCCATGTCCTCTCCGCTTTTGGATGATAACTGTATTCGCGGTGCCCGTCATGTGCTGCTCCACATCACTTACGGAACGCACGATCTGGGGATGGACGAAATGTCTGAAATTACCGATTATGTGCAGGATGAGGCCGGCTTGACTGCCGATGTGATCTGGGGTTCGGGATTTGATGAGACGCTGGGTGATAATATCTGTGTAACCGTGGTTGCTACCGGATTTGTTTCTAAAAATGAACTGCCTGAATTTCCCGTGAATAATCCGGAAAAAGTTGTGTTGAATGTAGAAGATGCATCCATTCCCGCTCCGGTTCAGAATTCGGAAGTT
>JBIJBG010000172.1:0-4977 GCA_044345355.1 Flavobacteriales bacterium | reverse complement strand
CCATAGCGGTTTCCGATTTCTTTCACGGAAGCTAACAGTTCCGGAAGACGGTATCTGGGCACCACGGTGTCTTCTTCTTTATACACCGAGTTCGACTTCACCGCTTCGCCCACGCTTCTGCGCAGCTTCCATAGGCTGTCTTTTTCTGCGGCCGTCTGGGCAAACAGGATTTCCCCGGCACCGTAGGCTTCTAAAACACCGGCCACGACTTCACATTCCTTCATAACGGTTTCTTCATCCTGCCCGTCACATTCCACCAGCAGATGGGCTTTTACCCAATCCGGAACATCGAGCGTTATCTCAGGACGGAACCGTAGTGTCCAGTCAATGGCGGCCCTTTCCATAAATTCGAGTGCCGAAGGGGTGATACCTGCCCGGAAAATGGCTGATACGGCTTCGCACGCGTTGGACTCCCCGTCAAAGGGGATGAGCATCGTCATGTTGTACCTCGGATGGGGAATCAGCTTCAGGATAATCTTGGTAATGACTGCCAAAGTTCCTTCGCTGCCCACAAGCAATTGGGTAAGGTTGTAGCCCGTGCTGTTTTTTAACGTGTGTGCTCCCGTTCGGATGATTTCTCCCGAGGGGAGGACCGCCTCCAGTCCTAGTACCCAATCTTTCGTTACTCCATACTTTACGGCGCGCGGACCGCCCGCATTTTCTGCCAGATTTCCTCCGATAAAGCAGGAACCCCGGCTGCTCGGATCGGGTGGATAATAGAGTCCCTTTTCGATACAGGCTTCCTGCAGCACCTGGGTGATTACTCCCGGTTCCACCACTACCTGCTGATTCAGTTCATCCATTTCCAGAATCCGGTTGAATCGCTCCATGCTCAACACTACCCCTCCCAAAACAGGTAAGGCTCCGCCGCTCAGTCCGGTGCCCGCACCTCGGGGAGTTACGGCAATATGCTGTTCATGGCAATACCGTAAAATGCGGGAAACCTGATCGGTATTTTCCGGCTTCAGCACCACCTGAGGCGGGAAACAGAGGTCTTCCGTCTCATCTGATCCGTAGTGTTTCAGTATTTCGCCATCCCACAATACAAAACCGGCTCCGCATATTTCGGTAAATGCACGTATATCTGCGCTATCGGGATTGTTAAAGGGAATAGTCCTGGTGTCCATCATTTATGTATTTTCACGGCATTGATTCACCTAGTTATGATGCCGAAGTTCAAAAGTAAAAAATCCCTGTTTGTCTTGTTTGCCGGAGTTCTGTTTTTCACCGGAAATCCGTCCCGGGCACAAAATACCATAACCCTGGAAGATATTTGGCAGAAGTACACCTATTATCCGAAAGGTATTGATGAATTCCGTTCCATGGCCGATGGGAAATCCTACACCCAGATGGATGAAAACGGCGTGATTTCGCGTTTTGATCTTGCAGAGGGAAAGAAACTCGGTGTACTTTTCCCCGCCGGGGATTTAGGCCGTTTCGAATCATATACCCTGTCTCCGAAAGAGGATAAAATTCTGTTGGCTGCCAAAAGAGAACCGATCTACAGGCATTCCTTTGCCGCAGAATATTGGATTTTTGACCCGGCTACCCAAAGAATGGATTTGGTGGCTAAACCCGGGAAACTGATTTATCCCTCATTTTCACCGGAAGGCAACTCGATGGCCTTTATCCTTGAAAATAATCTGTGGGTAAAAAATATGAATACGGGGGAAACCCTGTCTGTTACCTCGGACGGGGAGAAAAATAAAATTATCAACGGGCTTCCCGACTGGGTTTATGAGGAAGAATTCACCATGTACCAGGCCTATTCCTGGAGTCCCGACGGGAAGAAAATAGCCTGGCTCCGGTTTGATGAAACCGATGTGCCTTCTTTTACCATGCCTTTGTTTAAAGGAAATCTGTATCCGGAAAATGAGGTTTTCAAATATCCCAAAGTAGGGCAGAGGAATTCGCAGGTTACCCTTTGGATGTATGATCTTGCCGCCGCAAAATCCGTTCAGATAGATATTCCCGTGAAGTATGAATACATTCCCCGTTTTGCCTGGATTGATGAATCTACCCTGGCTGTTTTCACCATGAACAGGCTTCAGAACGAATTGCACATCCATGCCTGCAAGCCGGCCGATGCATCAAGCCGGCTGATTCTGAGGGAAACCTCTTCCACGTACATTGAGATTACGGATGATTATCGTTTTTTGTCACCTGATAAAGGCTTTTTGTGGACGAGTGAACGCGACGGGTTCCGCCATGTGTATCATTATGATTATCTCGGAAATTTGAAAAAGCAGATCACCTCGGGCAATTGGGACGTAACGGCCTTGTATGGAACTGATGCGGCGGCCAGGAAGGTGTTTTACCAAAGTGCCGAAGTATCTCCCTTGGAGCGTAGGGTTTACGGCATTGGTTTGGATGGAAAAAACAAACAGGATCTTACTCCTTTTGAAGGTTGGAACGAGGCTGAATTTTCTGCCGGGTGCCGTTATTTTGTGCACACACGGTCTACCATGGCCACACCTCCAGAATATTCGATTTTTGATGCTTCGGGTAAATCGGTCCGTTTGCTGGAAGACAATGCCGGTCTGAAAGCGAAGTTGAAAGCCCTGGATTTACCGGCACCTGAATTTTTGAAGCTGCGTGGAGATGAGGGCTCGCTGCTGAATGCATGGATGTTGAAACCGCCTGGTTTTTCCGAAGCAAAGAAGTATCCTGTGTTTATGTACGTATATGGCGGACCCGGTTCGCAAACCGTAAAAAATCAGTGGTCATGGAGTAATTACCTATGGTTTCGGATGCTCGCTCAGGAGGGCTATGTAGTGGTATCGGCGGATAACCGCGGTACGGGGGGCCGCGGTCGCGACTTCAGAGCGGTTACCTATGAAAAATTAGGCCGGGTGGAAACGGATGACCAGATTGCTGCCGCTATGCACCTCGGCGAAATGCCCTTCGTGGACAAAAGCCGCATCGGTATTTTCGGTTGGAGCTACGGCGGGTACATGAGTTCACTCTGCATCACACGTGGTGCGGATGTGTTTAAAACGGCCATTGCAGTGGCTCCCGTAACCAATTGGAAGTTTTATGATAATATTTACACCGAGCGGTATATGGGCACGTTGGAAACCAATCCCAACGGCTATGATGATAATGCACCCATGAAATTTGCCGATCAACTGAAAGGGAAATATCTGCTGGTGCACGGTACGGCAGATGATAACGTGCATTGGCAGAATGCGGCTGAAATGATTAATGCGCTGGTAAAAGCCAACAAACAATTTGATCAGTTTATTTATCCGGATCGCAATCATGGTATAGGTGGCGGAAATACCCGCTATCATCTGTATACACTCATGACCAATTACATACGAAGCAACCTGTAGTGGAATTTTTCCAAAATAATAAACAGTTTGGCCTAAGGAAAATGAAATGTTTACATTAGCTGAAATAAAACACAACAATCTATGACTGAAACTCTGACTAAAGGACATCCAAGGGGGTTGTACCTGCTCTATTTTACTGAAATGTGGGAGCGCTTCAGCTACTACGGAATGCGGGCAATTTTTACGCTGTATATGGTAAACGCCCTGCTTTTTGATAAGGCTCTCGCGTCAAAAATTTACGGTAGCTATACAGGTTTGGTTTACCTCACTCCATTGTTGGGGGGGTATATAGCCGATCGCTATTGGGGTAACCGTAAATCCATCATTTTCGGGGGAATTCTTATGGCCATCGGGCAGTTTTTCATGTTTATCAGCGGGAGTATGTACACCGATGCGGAAACCGCAAAGTTGGTCATGTTTGGTGGTTTGGGCTTTCTTATTTTCGGTAATGGTTTTTTCAAACCCAATATTTCTACTATGGTGGGCCAGCTCTATAAAGAGGGTGACTCACGGGTTGATTCGGCGTTTACCATTTTTTATCAGGGCATCAACCTCGGCGCCCTTCTGGCACCGCTTATCTGCGGGGGTCTCGGTGAGCAATATGATGCCACGGGATCTATTGTTCCCTACCAATTTAAATTCGGATTTTTGGCTGCGGCGCTGGGTATGGTGCTCAGCTTGGTTGCCTTTATCTGGCTGAAAAATAAATTTATCGTTACTCCTGACGGTAATCCTGTAGGCATGCCACCCGCTCAGGCTGCCGTAGTGCAGACAGATACCTCTGCCCCTTCGGCAAAAATAAGTCCGGTGAAAATCGGTGCTGCCCTCATCGGCTGGGTCGGTTTGTTTTCCCTCTTCTATTTTGTGGTTCTGGATCAGGATCTTATCGGTGCCATGATTTTTTCTACCTGCCTCGTGCTTCCCGGACTCATCATTTCAGACACCTCGCTTTCTGCCGTAGAGCGTGATCGGATTTTGGTTATCTACATAATCGCCTTTTTTGTTATCTTCTTCTGGTCTGCCTTTGAACAGGCAGGCGCTTCACTTACTTTTTTTGCACAGGAGCAGACTAACCGGGATATTTTTGGTTGGAATATGCCTGCGTCCTTTTTTCAGGTTTTTAATGCCTTGTTTATTGTTATTCTGGCTCCGGTGGCCGTGTCCATCTGGTCCTTTTTATCTGCCCATGGTAAAGAACCGTCTTCACCCGTAAAACAATCCATGGGTTTGGGCTTTCTGGCTCTCGGCTATTTATTTATCGCCTGGGGTGTTAACGGAATTCAACCGTGGGATAAAGTAAGTATGGTTTGGCTGGTTGGCTTATACCTCATCCATACCATCGGAGAGCTTTGTCTTTCCCCCATCGGGCTTTCCATGGTGGTAAAATTGGCACCCGTACGTTTTGTATCTCTCCTGATGGGAGTTTGGTTTATGAGTACCGCTACCGCCAATAAGTTCGCGGGAGATCTTTCCGCGCTTTATCCCGAGGAGGTAAAAATGGAAACCGTGGCTTCCGCTGATGCGTCTGTCTTGAACGTATTAAAGGAAAGTTCGCTGGACTCCACAGTGTGGAAGAAATCAGCTAAGGAAAATACCGTTGTAAATTCCGTTCGGGTGGATTTTGATAAGGACAAGGTAAAGA
>JBIJBG010000279.1:0-2888 GCA_044345355.1 Flavobacteriales bacterium | reverse complement strand
GAGCAGGATGCCCGTTCCTACCGCACGCACGATATGATGGGCCATGACCGCATCTTTTATGGCCTGGGCTTTAGGCAGATTCTCGCCGCCGTGGCCCATGCTGAGCATGTTTTTATAACCGGGAAGTTCCGAATCATAGGGAACAGGCAGAGGCGGCATGAATTGACGAATTTTATCCGGCAAAGTATCCAATGCCGCAAAACCGCCCTTATAAACCGCCCTCGCCAGATAACGGGGTATGTTGGTAGCTGTGAACGGTAGCTTTTTTTCCTTGGCAAACTCCACCAATGGTTTGTAATCGGTAGAATAATTGGGCCACAGGGAAGTTACCTCCGCCTTAAATGTCTTTTCATCCGTTTCGCCCCTCAGATAACGGTTCAAAGGTTCCTGCATATCAAATTCAAACATTTCGGCACCCAACGAAAGATCTCCACCCTTTTTTTCGTACAAACGCTGCGTGACCAAAAATTGGAGCCAGTGCACAATGGGGTCATCATGATATTCCCCAAAAAGAATGACCTGATTTTTAGCCAGGTGATTAATCATCTTATCTAAATGAACTGCCCTGCCCTGCGAATCAAAAATACGGTACACGGGAAAATCGTGGGCCAAAAGACCCAGGGGGAATAAAAAAGGGATTAAAAACAAACCTATTCTCATGATCCCAAAGGTATCCAAAATTCATAGGAACAAAATAGCCAAGGAAGCCTAAATTCCCGTACAATTAAAGGACCAAATAGACCCTATGGCTTTCAGCGGAAAGGTATCACTTAAAAAATGTCACGGCCTGGTTTAAGATCAGCCACTGCGAAAAACGGCACGAACAAATACCTGCATTATGGATAGGGGTTGATGCAGCCTGTTTTTCAACAAACACTCAGTCGGGCTTGGAGAAAAAAAGCAAATCCCAGTAAATATCCAGCAGCTTATCAAATGACTGCGGGGTGGCCGTAAGCAGAAAAATATAGAACCGGTTATTCATGCAGACGCTGCACATCACATCTTTCCATACTTTGTCTTCTTCCTGAAAAGTAAATACATTCAGCTGAAAGGTTTTGCCGCCTATCAGGGTGTCTGTTTCGGAAATGGAATAAAACCGGGAAAGCTCGCGCAAGCCGTCAGAAACATAGCGCTTGTAAACTGTATTGCAGGTTTCGCCGTCCGCTATTTCAAAGCCGTTAATGCTGATATTTTCCCCTTCGAAGGGTTTTCCTTCTTCATACGGAGCAAAAAGAACAATTTCATCCTTGTATGATTTGATTTCCCAGTTGGCTGGAAGCCTGCGTAACTGAAGCCTCAGGTAGGGATGTCTGTATATCTGGGACGTTTGGGAAAATGCATCTGCCCCTACCAAGGAAGCAAGGAAAATGAACCCGAAAAGAAATCGTTTATTCATAATTACGCTACCTGCTCCGAAAACATATTTTTTAATACCGAAAGCGTAAAATCCAGTTCTTCGCGGGTATTGAACTTACTGAATGAGAAACGGATGGACGGCCGGTCCGTAACACCACGCAGCGCATATATCACATGTGAACCCACGTTTGAGCCGGAGGAACATGCGCTTCCGCCTGACACGGAAACTCCCTCAATATCCAATTTAAACAGAAGCATATCGGAATCAGGTGTAGGCGGAAACAATACGTTCAGCACAGTGTATAAACTATCCTCTGAAGTATCGCCCGTAAACTCCACGCCGCGAATCTGTTCACGAAGTCTGTCCATAAAATAATGTTTCAAGCCACGGACATAGGCCGAATCGCTCTCCATATTTCGGTGAGCCACCTCCAGGGCCTTGGCCAATCCCACGATTCCATAAATATTTTCGGTGCCCGCCCGCATGTTGCGTTCCTGAGCACCACCCGTAATAAAGGGATGCAGGCTTACATCCGAACGGATATAACAAAAACCGATTCCTTTAGGCCCATGAAATTTGTGGGCGGCACAATTGGTGAAATGAATGGGAGTACCCGCCAAATCAAATGGATAGTGTCCCATCGTCTGCACGGCATCGGAATGAAAAAAAGCACCGGCCTCTTGGCAAATAACCGCCGCAGCGGGTAAATCCAATTTAGTTCCCACTTCGTTGTTGGCATGCATCAGGGAAACCAGTGTTTTATCATCCGTCTGAAGCAGGGTGCGGAGATGATCAAAATCAACCCGTCCGAAAGCATCCAGCTTCACCAGATCCAGTTTTATCTTGCCTTCTGCAGCCAATTCCTCCGCCGTATGCAAAACGGCATGGTGTTCTATCGGAGATGTAATGATTCGGGTCACCTGCAAATCCTGAACTGATTTCCTAAGCACCATATTATTGGCCTCAGTACCCCCTGAGGTAAAGAATATTTCTGCGGGAGCGGCATTCAGGAGCTCAGCCACTATCTTCCGGGCCCTGTCTATAACGCTCCTTGCTTCGCGTCCGTAGGCATGAACGCTGGACGGATTTCCGAACGTATTTTTCATCACCCCGTACATGGCTTCCACCACCTCAGAATCCATGGGTGTAGTAGCGGCATTGTCCAAATATACTCTCATGCGTGAAACAACGTTACTTCAACCGGGCTCAGGTTTATTTATCCTTGATGATTTCACGAATGTCGGAAATAATTTTGTTGGCTAATGTATCGGCGGTTACCTCCGAACCGCTTTCCGCATAAATGCGGATGATGGGTTCCGTATTGGACTTGCGGAGGTGCACCCATTCCGTGCCGAACTCGATTTTTACCCCGTCAACCGTGTTTACCGGATATTGGGCGTACTTGGTGCGGACGGCATCCAGAAGGGCATCCACATCCATGCCCTCGGAAAGTTCAATCTTATTTTTTGAAATGATATACCGCGGATAGGAAGCGCGCAACATGGAAGGACTTTTTCCCGTTTTGGCCATA
>JBIJBG010000278.1:0-2890 GCA_044345355.1 Flavobacteriales bacterium | reverse complement strand
AAAAGTTTTTTGTTTCTCTGTTCGGACATAAACTCATCAAAACGGTTCCGTTCAAGGAAGCCTATTTCATGGAGGAAGCATCCGCCATAAAAAGCAGGGTGAAAATTCCGATTATTTTGGTAGGCGGCATGAACTCGATGAAAACCATTGATTCCGCCATGGAAAAGGGATTTGAGTTTATCGGGATAGCCCGGGCATTGATACAGAATACGAATTATGTAAAAGAATTAAAATCGGGAAAAATTGACCGAACTGCCTGTACCGTCTGCAATTATTGCGTAGCCAAAATGTACACCGACACCATGGAATGTTTCATGAATCAGCAGGATGTACCACGGAAATTGGTAAAGGAAATCCAACCCGAAAAATCATGAAAAATACCGTTGCCCTGATTACCGGAGCATGTTCAGGCATCGGTTTCGAATTAGCCAAAATGTTGGGCATGCGCGGGTATGCATTGCTGTTGGTGAGTCAGAACGAAGAAGGACTCCGGCAGGCCAAATCACGTTTGCATGCAGAAAACATTCTACGCATGGAAACATGCTGCATTAACCTGGCGGAATTTGATGCTGCCACGCGTCTGTTTGAATTTTGTTCAGCCCGGCAGTGGGAAGTAGAGGTATTGGTCAACAATGCGGGTTTCTTTTTTTTCGGTGAAATTGCCCGTGCAGACGTGGCGAAAGCATCCGCCATGATTCAATTGCATGTACATACCTCTGCGCTCTTGTGTACTTTGTTTTCGGCAGAGATGAAAAAGCGTAAGAGAGGATTTATTCTCAACACCTCATCCATATCCGTGTACAAGCCTTTTCCCGGCATCGGATATTATGCAGGCACCAAAACATTCATCCGTTATTTCACGCGCAGTCTGCGCACCGAACTTCGCATGCACGGCATTCAGGTTACCTGCCTGCTGCCGGGAGCCACGGCCACCAATCTGTATGACCCGAATGTCATCAACGTGGAATTAGGAAAAAAATGGGGTATCATGATGGACGCCTCGCAGGTGGCCCGCGCGGGACTGAACGCGCTTTTTTCTGACAAAGCGGAAGTAGTTCCGGGATTGATGACCAAGATGATGCTCTTCTTTACCCTGCTTACCCCGCAATGGATCATCTATCAAATCCGAAAGCGATGGAAAACGCTCAACTGATAGTTAAATTTTCCAATTCGCGGTAGTAATCAAACTGCAGGTCCTCATGCAGAACCCCAATTTTTTTCCGGGTTTTTACGATTTGTCGATCAAAAATACCCTGCAAAGCAGTGCTCCGGAAAAACGCATCTCCCCTACTCTTCCAAGCCTGTAAAAAATGCAACAGCAATTGAGCCTCGGTTTCCGCCTTTCCTGAATAGCGCGCCTGCAAAGCAATGAAACGCACTATTTTTCGGATAGATTTAGCCAGATAATACGTGGACAGAGTATTTACTTCACCAAGCCGCAAATCAATCTCTTCTTTCAGACGATGAACATACCCCGCTTCGTCCTCTGCCTCAAAAAGAAGATAATGCAGCAACTCCTTATTTTCCTTTCGGAACCGGGCTAATCGGGCAATCACCGCTTTTAACTCAACTGCGGACAGCCGATCCAATTCTTTCTTTATTTCCGAAGCACCAGACGTTTTCATTTTGCAGCCGGTTTACCCTTCAACGGAGTAAGCAGATGCTCCAGACCGTTGGATTTTATGACATATAGGGTTTGCAGGCTCATTCCGAGTTTTCCGGAAGGAAATCCTTTTCGGGCAAACCATTCCAAATAACTTACCGGCAGATCACAAAGCAGCCTGTCCTTGTATTTCCCGTAAGGCATTTTCACCGTAACCAGATCCTGCAATATGGCGGCATCGGGTTGCATCAGCTTGCCTCGTATTCGCGGATGAGTGTTTCCACAATTTCCTTTACCGGCCGCACGGAGTGCACGTGTTCAATAGAAGGGCCCGCACACCAAACCGTTTGATAGCTGTTGCTGAATGCCGCCTTTTCAAGCAGTTTCATACCCCTGTAAAAAGTAATCATCTTCACCCATTTTTTCAGGCGCTTATTTTTATTCAGCACCCTTTCAAACCAATTTTGCCTGGTCCCCGTTTTTTGCACGTAAGGCGTATTGATTACCGTGCAGGGAGTACCTGACAGTTTGGTGGTCATCACAATATCTTTGGCTCCATAATCCACGCAGGCCTGTTTGTATTCCTTGGATACGGGGGCCTCCTCCGAGGCAATGAACGGACTGCCCACGGAAACGCCGCAGGCCCCCAAGGCAAATACCCTGTTCAGGTGCTCTCCTTTCCCCACGCCACCGGCTGAAATAACCGGAATTTTGCAGGTCTTTTTCAGCAGGGGAACCAACATTTCAGCAGGCAAAGGTCCTGCATGACCACCCGCACCCGAATTCACGGCAATCACGGCGTCTGCACCAAGCTCTTCCACTTTTTTGGCAAACTTTTCATCCACCACATCACAAAACACCTTAATGCCTGCAGGCTTGCAGGCTTTGATTACTTCTTCGGGACTGCCGAGGGAGGTGATGATAAAATCCACTTTATATTCCACACAGGTAGCCAATTGTTCCTGCAGCCTCACGTTCGATTTATTGACGATCAGGTTGATGCCGAACGGACCACGCACTTCGGCACGAATCTGATCCATGGCTGCCCGGAAATCTTTATCCGTGCGGTAATTCAAAGCCGGAATACAGCCCGTGATTCCGGCTTTTATCGCCTCAATGGTCATCCCGGCATTGCTCACCAAAAACATGGGAGCCATGATGATGGGGTACTTTATTCCGAGCATCTCAGTAAGTTCAACGGGCATGGGTGCTTTAGCCATAAAAATCAAGACTGATGGGGAAATAAACGGAAACTGAGCAGATGAATTTTTTTGCCCATGCCCAGCC
>JBIJBG010000050.1:0-10885 GCA_044345355.1 Flavobacteriales bacterium | reverse complement strand
GTAATTTCCGGCCATATCTACCACATCGGTTACCAGTGTGTGACAGGAAGCGCAGGCCTGGGAAGTTTTCATGTGCGCGCCGTAGGCAGGAATAAACCCGGTATATAACTGCATGGGCCCTATTTCAGGATCGGTGTAAGGACCGTACATGTGGCGTGTGGTATCATACTGAATTACGCCCGAAAAAGTGGTGCCCGCCTGTGCACCCTGAATGTGACAACTCATACAGGAAACACCGTCAAGACCTAATGTATCGGACAACATATCGGAAATGCGGTAAGGTGTATTCCCTTTAAAAAAAGCTGTGTAATGCCCCATAGGAGCATGACAGGACGTGCATTTATTTTCAAGAGAAGCCGCATGGGCGGGATTGGCATGCACCTCCTTGCTTAGCTGGGCACGCCAAAGGGGATCTTTGGCGGAGAGTGCCATCATCGTACCAGCCCAATCATCAAATAAATTGACATCGTTACCTTCAGGATCGGTGTTGGCAATTCCGTAAAGTACATCCTTTCCGTGGCAGCCTTTACAGGTGACGGAACCCAGAAAATATTCACCGTTCTGAATCCCCTGATTCATTCTGCGCAAAGCATCCACATGGTCGGCATGAAAATGACGCTCCATTTTTTCCTGTTCGCGCCGAAGCGATGTATGAGAACTGAGCACAACAAAAAGGGCTAACCCTGCAGCCAACAAGCCCTTTTTAAATTTGAATAACCCTTTGATCATGTGCTGAAAAACTCACTATTTGAACATATCAAAGTTTAAAAAAAAAATGACACAACGAAACCCACGTGGGAAAATAAGATTTATTAACATTTTATGGTCGGGCAAAAAAATGGCATCCCAAACGGAATGCCACTACGACCATATTTTGTCCTAATTTATTGTTGAGGCTGGATATCCAGCGGCTGATTGGCAACGGGAGCGGGAATCACATCCTCAATATTATCTACTTTAGGGCCCTTTTCTTCAGGTGCCTGTTGTGTGCGCTCGAAAAAGAATCCTGAAACGAAACATAAGATGAACAGGGCGATCATGAGCCCCCAAGTCAGCTTTTCAATTCCGTCCGTAGCCTTTTTTACACCGCCGAGCATTTGGGTGGAAATTCCTACGTTGGAAGCCAGTCCGCCTCCTTTGGCATTTTGAATCAGAACGACGCCCATTAAAAGTAAGGCGCAGATGATAATGAGAATGACAAAAAGAACCTGCATAACTATTTTTTTATTTCGTTTTCTTTATGTTTCGTTTCCTGAATAAGGGCCGCAAAGTAATCACTTTTTTCCGGATAAATCAAACCTAATTTTCGGTAAACCTCCCGTGCACGTGAAAAAAATCCCTGCTGCTCATACACCTTTGCCAAGGTTTCAGAAACAACATCCTCATGGGTTGCCTCCTTTTCATCCACGGGGATAAAATCACCTACGGAGTCCTTATCTACGGGTTTTATTTTGGGATTCTCCCTTACAAATTGCTCAATAATGCGAAGCTGGTCCTCCTTTTTTCTAAGTATATCTAATTTACCGGAACGGACGGCACTGATCCAATCCAAAAAACTACGGACTTCTCCTCCCCCCGAATCGGCAGACTGATACTCAGATTCAATGTCGAAATATTTCTTTTTTGGAGACATGGATGAAAGAGAAAAACAAAGATACCAATTACCAATTGATGAATGCCCGGTTAAATACGTCCTGGATCAATTGCTCTGAAATTACCGGCAGAAGCTGAGATTCGACGGAAGTAAGACTTTGATCGGATGTAAAGTCGGCAAAACGGGAAAAAGATGTCTGGAAATTTTGGGTTTCATCTAGGTTATTCACGTAACTTACGAAAATGCTAATGCTAAGCCGGTTATTGGCTGCCGTTTCGTTGCCCTGAATAGCCATGGGGGTCACCGAATACCCCGTCACGGCACCTTCAAACTCCAAATCACCGCCCGATGCAACCAACTGCAGACGGGTTTCCCGTTCTTCCGTAAACTGCTGGCTGAATGCCGGGTTGGCCAATGGGGCCTTATTCAAGAAAAAACCGACGGAAACTGTTCGGGCATCCGCAGGAATACTCTGCCCGGAAAGTGTGTACTTAACCGAACAACCGGCAAAAAACAACACTGCTGCGGAAAGAATAAACGCAATCTCTTTGTTTATTGTCATCATCTTGCCTACAGATTAATGTCGTATTCTTTAATTTTACGATATAACGTCCTTTCCGAAATGCCCAATTCCATGGCGGCAAACTTCCGCTTTCCGTGATGCTTGAGCAACGCCTTTTCAATCAATTCCCTCTCCTGATCGGACAAGGACAAGGATTCCTCCACCTCTTCATGCTCCTGATCTTCTTCGGCCGGGGTACCTGCAGGAACATAGGGCGCTGAAAACGTAGGTGCGGCAGCAGAATTTAATTCGGAAGCTACTGAACCGAAAAGACGGTTCAAAATACCGGCATCCTGCCCGTCGCCGTGAACACCGCCTTTCAATATTCCCCCCACCAGCGTTTTCAGGTCATTAATATCCTTCCGCATATCAAAAAGCAGCTTGTACATGACTTCTTTTTCCCCTTCATCCACAGGCAGATTTTCAGCCGCACCAACCAACACGGGCAAATTCCGCTCACGGTAATCGGGCAGGTAGTGGGTGAGCAGATTTCCGGCTATTTCACGCTCTTTCTCTAAAATGGAAATTTGCTCGGCCATATTTTTCAACTGACGGATATTTCCAGGCCAGCGGTAATTTTCCAAAACATGCACGGCATCTTCTTTCAGCCTTACCGGCGGAATGCGGTATTTCTGAGCAAAATCGGCAGCAAATTTGCGAAACAGTAAATGTATATCTTCTTTCCTGTCACGAAGAGCAGGAATGCGTATGGGCACCGTATTCAGGCGATAGTATAAATCCTCACGAAATTTTCCCTTTTCCACGGCCTGATGCATGTTTACGTTGGTAGCAGCCACTACGCGCACATCGGTTTTCTGCACCTTGGACGAACCTACGCGCATAAACTCCCCCGTTTCAAGCACACGAAGCAGACGTACCTGGGTACCGGGAGGAAGCTCTGCCACCTCATCCAAAAAAATAGTTCCGCCGTCAGCCACTTCAAAGTAGCCCTTACGAGCTTCGGAAGCTCCTGTAAACGAACCTTTTTCATGTCCGAATAATTCAGAATCAATCGTGCCTTCAGGTATGGCACCACAGTTTACCGCAATAAAATTGCTGTGCTTCCGCGGACTGGAATGGTGGATGATTTTAGAAAAAACCTCCTTGCCTACTCCACTTTCGCCCGTAATGAGCACCGACATGTCGGTAGGGCCCACCTGTATCGCTATTTCCAAAGCCCGATCCAGCAATGGAGACGTACCTATGATGCCGAAGCGGTTTTTTATGTCCTGAAGATTCACGTGTATTTGTTTTAGGGTCAGACAAATCAATAACTCATACCAACTCCCCGATCAGCGTGGCCGAAGTGCAATCCGTTATACGAACGGCAAGGTATTGGCCTTTTTGCGCATTTCCACGGGGAAAAACCACCATTTTGTTTTGGCTGTTCCGGCCGCAGAAGTCCTTCTCCGATTTTCGGGAAGGACCTTCCACCAGCACCTCAAATTCCTTGCCGATATCACGCTTATTGCTTTCTAAGGAAAGTTCGCGCTGCAAATTAATCACCTCCGTAAGACGGCGGTTTTTTACCGGCTCGGGAACATCATCCTCATAGCGGCGTTCTGCCAATGTTTTCGGCCTTTCCGAATAGGCAAACATATACGCATAATCAAATCCCGCCCATCTCATCAGAGAAAGCGTTTCCTCATGCTCTTCCTCCGTTTCGGTACAAAACCCGGTAATGATGTCCGTGCTTATGGCGCAGTCGGGCAGAATCCGTTTAATTGATTGGATACGATCCATATACCATTCCCGTGAGTAGCCCCGGTTCATGATACCCAAAATGCGGGTGTTGCCTGATTGAACAGGAAGATGAATATAACGGCAAATATTGGGATGAGCCGCCATGGCGTGAAGCACATCGTCCGTGAGATCGCGCGGATGGGAAGTGGTGAAACGGATGCGTAAATCGGGAGCTACGCCTGCCGTCATGCGCAGCAGAGCAGCAAAATCAACGGAATTGGCTTTCTCTTCGGCCGTAAGCCTTGCAAATTCCTTTTTGGGACCGCCGCCGAACCAAAGGTAGGAATCCACATTCTGGCCCAAGAGAGTCACTTCCCTGTATCCGGCTTCATACAAATCCCCGGCTTCCTTTAAAATGGATTCCGGATCGCGGCTTCTCTCGCGTCCGCGGGTAAAAGGAACCACGCAAAACGAGCACATATTATCGCAACCGCGCATGATGCTGATGAAGGCTGAAAGTCCTCCGCCTGTCAGACGCACGGGACTGATATCGGCATAGGTTTCTTCCAGCGAAAGCAGGGTGTTCACCGATTTGGCGCCACCGGAAGTCCGTTCCACCAAAGCAGGCAAATCGCGGTAAGCATCAGGTCCTGCAACAATATCCACCAGTTTTTCTTCTTCCAGAAATTTTTCTTTGAGCCGTTCGGCCATACAACCCAACACGCCCACCATCAGGTGCGGACGGCCTGTTTTCATGGCTTTCAGTTCGGCGAGACGTTTGCGAACCCGCTGTTCGGCATTTTCGCGAATAGCGCATGTATTCAATAAAATTACGTCGGCCTCCTGAATGTCGGCAGTAGTGGCATATCCGTTTTCAGCCATCACCGAAGCCACGATTTCGCTGTCCGAAAAATTCATCTGACAGCCGTAACTTTCCAGATATAACTTCCCCTTCTCCTCTTCTACTTTTAAATTTACCAAAGTGGCTTCCCCCTGACGGGTTTCATCGATAATTTTCGGCTCGGTAGACAACATGCAACAAAAAAATGGAAAGCAAAGATAGAAAAAATCAGCCACTGCCAAAATGTCAGCCTTGTAGTTTGTATGTAAAAGCTCAAAATAAACGGTAGGTAAATGCCTATTTTTGCAAAAAACAGCCATCATTTCCAATTTTCGCATACAAGGAATCCTGCTCAGCATCACATTATTGCTGACGGGAATTAAATTCACGGCCTGGCTGATTACGGGATCGAATGCCATCTTTACGGATGCGCTTGAATCGCTTGTGAATATCGCCGCGGGTATTTTTGCCCTGTACAGCCTCTATCTGGCAGCAAAACCCCACGACGAAGACCATCCGTACGGGCACGGTAAAATCGAATTTATTTCAGCCATCATGGAAGGTAGCCTGGTTACCGCCGCCGGAATAGCCATTCTGTTGAAAAGTGCATACAGCTATATCTTCCCCGAACCTCTTCACAGATTAGATACAGGCATCTACCTGACCGCCCTGGCCGGCATAGTGAATTTGGGCCTGGGCTATTTTGCCGTAAAACGTGGAAGAAAAACCGGATCAGCCACGCTGAAAGCGGAAGGAAAACACCTGCTTTCTGACTTCTGGAGTTCGGCGGGTTTAGTTGCCGGGCTTTTGCTTTTGCGCATTACGGGATGGTTGTGGATTGATAACGCGACCGCCTTCTTTTTCGGAGCTTACATTTCCTATTCGGGAATTAAAATAATCCGGGAAGCAGTGGCCGGCATCATGGATGAAACCGATACGGAATTAGTGAGGCGTATGGTCAATGTTCTGAATGAAAACAGACGCACGGAATGGATTGATGTCCACAATCTGCGGATCATCAAATACGGATCAGATATACATATTGACTGCCACGTTACCCTGCCTTATTACCTGAGCGTGGAAATGGGGCATGAAGAAGCGGAACAGGTGCACAGGCTGATTGATTCCTCTTACGGAAACCGGGTAGAATCATTCGTACATATCGACCCATGCCTTCCGTCTTCGTGCAAACTTTGCGCGATGGAAAAATGTGCCAAACGAAGCGAAGACTTTACCGGCCTAAACACCTGGACCGTGGAAAATGTGATGCGCAATAAAAGGCACGGCCTTTAGGTAAAAAAATGCCCCCGGAAAATTCCGGAGGCATCAGAAAATGATGGAATAATTTTCCCTCTTTTTTATTTGGCCTTTTTCGGTTTTGCCTTGTCCCAACTGAAGGCAAGGCCTCCGTAGAACATGCGTCCGATGGTGGGACCGCCGAATACTTCACGGCGGCGGAAATTAGTCAGATTGGATGATCCCGCACGGGCCGTAACGGTACATTGTCCGAAATCAACCGCGTAATTTACCTGCATATCCCAAATATAATAGGATGGAATTTTCCCATCGCCGAAGGGGCTCTGCCAATCGAAACGATCTACCCACTGGAAGTTGGTGGAGAAGCCCAACCCTTTCCATACCCGGTTACCCGCAAGGCTTACATTTACCTTATGGGGAGAGGTGTTGAAACCCGGGATGATTTCATCTTCCAGGTCAGTGGTGAGCAGACGGGCATACGTATAGTTCACACCGGCCTGGAGCCCTTTGATGATAAAGTAGGTCAACCCGATTCCCGCACCGAGAGAATGAACCGTTTTGGAGCTGTTTACGGGAATCTGATACAACTCGTAATCAATATCCGTGAGTACGGCATCAAATCCGCTTTGTTCACCGGCAACAGACCCGTTCAAAGGACGTACCACGCGCACATCACCAATAAAATTAGTGTAGCGGTTCCAATATACATCCGCGTCTACATACAATTTCTTCCACCAAACACCGCGATAACCGGCCTCTACGGTAATTACCTGTTCCGGTTTCAGTTTATCATAACGAACCGTTTTCAAAATGTTCGGATCTACCTGGTTCGGATCAAAATTTGCCGCCTCCAGACTGTCCTTAAAGGCATTTAGCGAATTTAGCGTGTATAAGTTGTCAAATCCGTTCAGGTTGCCCAACAAGGTAATGGGTCCAAGGTTAAGACGGATATACTGGTTTTGAAGTGTTGGCGTGCGGAAGGCGGATTGGGCACCGATTCGGAAGTTATGCGATTTGTGCGTAAATGAAAGCGACAAACGGGGAGAAAACTGGGGTTTGAAATTCTGGTTCTTATCCACACGCACGGAGGCCTGGATTTTAAAACGGTCATCAAAAAACCGTTTTGTAGCCTGCAGGTATCCGCCCACTTCCCAAAGACCTAAGTTGGTGTAGCGGGCATTGGGATCGGCGGCACCGTTTGCCAGAGTATCTGCCGGATTTACCAGAGTATCCGAGAAAATGGTGCCGAAAGAGCGGGGGGAATAATACCGGAAACTGGCGCCCGCCTGTAAATCGAGCCATTTAATCATATCAAAGTTATATTGTCCTTCAACATGATAAAAGGCAGAACGATCCACAAACAGAGAGCCTTTCTGCAAATCAGAGTTGGTAACTATAGACCTTACCGTGCTATCAAAAGCTGCCGTTCCAGGCTGATACCAAGTGGCGTTGGCAGCCAGATTAGCGGCATTTACGGCACTATCCACCATCGCAAGAGTTGCATCATTGTCGTAATCATTATTTAAGTTACTCAATGTTTCAAAAAAAGTGCGCAGATAAGTAGGAACCCAATTATCACCGATGGAAGCGCGGGTAACGTTGATTCCGGTGAACACAGCATCGTACGAATTCCCGGCATCTTCAAAAGTTCCGTAAGCTTTCACCAAGTAATTTTTTCCGGTGAGCTGCAGCTTGTGCTGGTGAAAAAGAATGTCGCGAATCGCGTACCGGTTGGCTCCCTGGTAAACAGCGCTACCCATACCGAATTTTCCGGTGTAAGATAATTCGGTGTTCGGATTAAACCGGTAATGCAGACCTAACCCGGCCTTGATACTTTGCACTTTGTTATTGGCCAACTCATTTTCCATATAGCCCGGAGCTACGATGTCTTTGCGGTTAAGCCCCCTCTGACCAACCACGGGATTGAATTCAATGTAGTTATTCAGTGCCACGTACTGATCACGGTCCTCCTGGGTGAGCGAAGAATCATATTGAAGTTGGGAAACAATGGAACTCAGGTTCACATTTGCGGTAAGATCGCCGTAGCGGTTGGCTGCCTCATCATCGGCAATCCAGTCTTTCATCTGCATGTAAGACCCGGTAAGTTTCACGGCAAATTTTTTCTTTTCACCGAAAGCCTGTGCATAGCGCATATTGGCTTCAATCCAATTGCGGCTTCCGCCTTTTACTTCGGCATCAAAACCTTGGTAATCATACGGATTTTTGGTAATCATATTCACCACCCCTTGGAATGCGTTCGGACCATAAAGAGCAGAGGCCGGACCCGTAATTACCTCTACATTTTCAATGTCCAGAGGACTGGAACCAACGAGGTTACCCACGGGAAAGTTCAGACCGGGAGCCTGATTGTCCATCCCGTCAATAAACTGTACCACGCGCACGGGAGCGGTGGTATTAAAACCGCGCATGTTGATGGCCTGAAAACCGGCACTGGATGTATTGATATCTACTCCGCGGATATTCCGGAATCCGTCATAAAAGTTACCCCCCGCAGAAGAATTGATCTGGGTGGAATTTACTTTCTGAATACTCACGGGCGATTCCATGATGCTCTCGGATACCCGGGAACCGGAAATAACTACCTCACGGCCCATGATGGAAGTAGACTCCATGGTAATATCCAGACGGGTATCGGATTTTCCTACCGATCTCACTTCTTCCTTAAATCCTATGAACGAAAAAGTTAAGGTGTAAGCCGTTTTCCCTCCCGAATAATCCAATACGAGCGAATAAAGGCCGTTGGCATCGGTAGTTGTTCCTTTACCGGTTTCTTTCACAGCCACGTTTACAAATGGTAACGGAGCTCCGTTGGACGCATCTGAAACCTTACCGGTCAACGTGACGTTTTGAGCGAAGGAAGCGCCCCAAAACGCAACCATTAAAAATGTAAGTGTTTTTTTCATCTTGTAAATTTGGCAAAAGTTTAGGTCGGCGAAATTCTACATTTTTTTTCAATAAATCATTTTTTTTTCGATTCCTGAAAAAAAAAATTTACTTTTGGACGATTTCTATTTAATCTAAAATACAGTATGATGAGAAAATTCCTTACTTCCGTCTTGGCTTTATCTACAGGCTGGGGGCTTTATTCCCAGAGTGTTAACGGGACTCTGGATAATATCCGCGAGTTAAGCACTAAGTATACCATTCCGGTGACCATGCCTGACGGTATCAACCTGATGACAGATGTCTATCTCCCCATAATGCAGGATTGCGTTTTGGTGGATGTGGATATCCCTTTAATCGGTATGCAGCGTATTCAGGTCATCCCCAGGGGAGTACAGTATATTATGTACGACTCGGTTAATGGTCAGCCCAATCCAAACCCGTTCCAGCTGCCTATGGTATTTTCAAGAACACCCTATAACAAGGGAGAGTGGGACGAAGCGGCCTCCCCGATTAATATTCTTGGATACTCCTACGGAATTCAGGACATGAGGGGAAGGTATACCTCCGAAGGGGTGTATCTGCCTTTACATAGTGATGGATGGGACAAAAATCCCTATCACCCTAATTACGGGCACGTATTGGATGTGACCCCCCTTTCTGATCCAAGAAACGGAAACCGACATGAGGACGGATATCATTCCATTCAATACATATTAAATAAGGATTGGCTGTGGGATAATGACGGCGACGGAACACCGGAAACCACGGCCAAGTTAACCAACGGGCGCATCGGTATGTTCGGAGCATCCGCATTAGGTTACAACCAATATCAAGCTGCCGCAGCACGCAAGGTAAATCCTGATGAGCCTGGCTTGAAATGTCTGATTCCCATTGTGGCTACCCAGGAGTTTTACAAAAGCACAGGTTATCAAAACGGGGTTTTCCGAGATCAATTGGTGAACGGCTGGCTGAAAGGACAAATTTTCACAGGAACCGATGATGATCTGAATGCCATTGACAATGACATTGACAACAATCTGCATTCAGCAACTGATTATGGTCTGCCCAACAAATTTGAAGCCGCCAACCGGGCAATCAGCCATTTTTCTTCCGTGCGTTACAATAACGGTCCTGCGGGATATTACCCGAACAGCATAGGACGTGTAGATATGGATGCCAGCCGGGCTCCCGTGAACGAGCAGGGATTCGGTGACCCGAACGGTACCATAAGCCGTTACACCAATATGGAAGTACCCATGTATCACTTTACCGGATGGTGGGATATCTTTACTGACGGACAGATTGAAACTTGGCAATTGCTCAGAAAACATTTGGATCCAAATAAAAAAGCCAAGTACCTGCAAAAGTTGGTTATCGGCCCCTGGGCTCACCAAACCATGGGTAGCCGCACAACGGGAGATATGACCTATCCTGCCAATGTAGGCGATATTGTAGGTTTCAGCCTTGATGAATTTTCTACCTCTGAGCTGCCAATATCCAAGGCCCTTCAATCCGAAATCATTTCCTGGTACCGCTACAACATGAATTACGATTCGGCACAGTTCCTCGGAGAGCCAAAAGCATTTATTCCCGCCTCCAATACATGGTCTGAGTTGGGCGGTCTCTTTCAGGTACGGTTCCCTGCAGCCAATTACAAAGTGCCGCTTAACAAGTTGATTGCTTTTATGAACGGTTCACAACCCCTCCAGGCTGTTACTATTGGAATCCGAAATACGATTACCATGGATGAAACTATCACGACTATTGATATTCCTGCATTAGGCAACCCGCTTATACCGGGATTGGATCAGGGAGAAATCTTAGAAATTCCCTACAAAGATTTTATGCAGGTTCCCGATATCCGCTTTTATGTGGTAGGTCCAGTAGAAGACGGTGTTCCTGAAAATGAAGGCGTAGGAAATTATTGGTTCGGTGCGGAAGACTTCCCCCTCACCAGCGGAATCCGTTGGGAAAATTACTACCTGCACCACAACGGAAGTATTGACAAATCCATCCCTACAACCGATGAAGGCATGTTGAT
>JBIJBG010000276.1:0-2925 GCA_044345355.1 Flavobacteriales bacterium | reverse complement strand
ATGAATTGATTCAACGTGCCAAAAAGGAAGCGGGATTGGATATGACCATTATCTCCGGTGAACGGGAGGCCGAGTTGATTTATGAAGGCGTCCGAAACTCAGATGCGCTGAATGCCGGGAACGCCCTCATCATGGATATCGGTGGCGGAAGTTGCGAATTTATATTTTGCAGCCGCGATAAACTCTTTGACCGGTTCTCCTTTGAAATCGGAGTGAGCCGTTTAATAGACCGATTCGCACCTGAGGATCCGATTCGGGAAGATCAGATAGCCGAAATGTATCGCTATTTGGAAATCACCCTTCAATCCATGTTTGAAAAAACGGATATGTTGAATCCTCTCTATCTGGTGGGATCTTCGGGCACTTTTGACACCTTTACCGAAATGTTAAAAGCGGAAAAAAATATCGGTTCTGCCTCTCCCCGTTCTTCATTCACCTACTCTACCGATGATTTTACCCGGCTTTATCACACCATTCTAAAAAGTACTTTACAAGAACGCTTATTGATTCCGGGCATGGCGCCATTTCGGGCCGAGATGATTACCGCTTCGGTTATTGCGGTAAAATGCATCGTTGACCGTTATGCCTTCCAAAAAATCACATCGTCCGCCTATTCCATGAAGGAAGGAATACTCTTTGCCCTGCAACGGGGATTAATCTGATTTAACGGGAATTTTTCCATAGCCAGCTGCACATAATTTTCATGTTGTTTCTACGCATTTTTTGACGGTAAGTAAGCGCCTCTTAGATGGGCTAAAAACACCTGCTTTTTCCTAACTTTGAGAAAAATTAGGTCATGAAAGAATTTTTATCCAAATTGAGAAAAGACTATGGTAAAATGGGGCTGGATGAAAAAGACCTGAACCCCGATCCGTTGAAACAGTTCGAAAAATGGATTACCGATGCCGGTGTGGTAGAACCCGATGCCTTTACGCTTTCCACCGTTTCTGCCGATGGAAAACCCAGTTCCCGCATTGTGCTGCTGCGCAATTTTGACCAACGGGGTTTTACGTTTTATACCAACTACGAAAGTCAGAAAGGAAGAGAGTTGGAGGAAAACCCCCATGTGGCCATGAATTTCTTTTGGACCGACGTGGAGCGTCAAATCCGCATTTGCGGAACAGCCGGAAAAATTCCCGTATTGGAAAGTATGGATTACTTCCGATCACGCCCGAGAGCGAGCCAAATCGGAGCCTGGGCATCAGAGCAAAGTCAGGAATTGCTTTCTCGTGAAATACTCGAAAACAGAATTGCCGAAATAGAAAAAAAATTCTTCGGAAAAGAGGTGGAAAAGCCCTCCCACTGGGGCGGATTCCTAGTTAAACCAGAAACGGTTGAATTCTGGCAGGGAAGACCGAGCAGGCTGCATGACCGTTTTCTCTATACCGCAGACGGAAACGGAAAATGGGAAATAAAACGCCTGAATCCGTAACGCCTGGGATTTCATTACTTTTACGCCAAATTGAAAACATCATCATGAAAGAAGTGTATATTGTCAGTGCCGTGCGCACCCCCATCGGAAGTTTTAACGGACAATTTTCGGCTGTGAGCGCCCCCCGTTTGGGGGCGGCGGCCATCAAGGGAGCCTTGCAGAGGATTCAGCTAGACCCTTCGCATGTAACCGAAGTACTGATGGGCAACGTACTTTCGGCCGGAGTGGGCCAGGCACCTGCGCGGCAGGCGGCCAAATTTGCCGGACTCCCCGATTCTACGGCATGTACAACTATCAATAAGGTATGTGCCTCCGGACTGAAAGCCGTTATGTATGGTGCTCAGTCCATTCAATTGGGAGATCATGAAGCGGTGGTAGCCGGAGGTATGGAAAACATGACTCAAGTGCCCTATTACCTGGACAATGCGAGAAACGGCTACCGCCTCGGTAACGGAACCGTATATGATGGCTTGATTAAGGACGGCCTCACCGATGTGTATCACAATTATCATATGGGAAACGCCGCCGAATTATGTGCCAAAGAATGCCACATCAGCCGGGAGGAGCAGGATTCCTATGCCATAGAGAGCTATACCCGTTCGCAGAAAGCGTGGGCTGAAAATCGTTTTCATTCCGAAATAACACCTGTGGAAGTGCCCCAGCGCAAGGGCGATCCATTGGTTTTTTCGGAGGATGAAGAATACAAAAACGTAAAGTTTGATAAGATACCCTCACTCAATCCCGTGTTTCAGAAGGAAGGAACAATTACGGCAGCCAACGCATCCACGCTGAATGACGGTGCTGCCGCTCTGGTATTGATGAGCAAAGAAAAAGCCGAATCACTCGGGGTTAAACCTTTGGCCAAAATTCTTTCATACGCCGATGCGGAGCAGGCGCCGGAATGGTTTACCACCGCTCCTGCCAAAGCGCTTCCCCGCGCGGTGGAAAAAGCAGGTCTTTCCATGGGAGATATCGACTTCTTTGAGATCAATGAGGCTTTTTCCGTGGTAGCCATTGCCAATAATAAGGAAATGAACCTGAATCCTTCCAAAGTAAATGTTTTCGGGGGCGCAGTTTCCCTCGGACATCCATTGGGGGCATCGGGTGCACGCATTCTGGTGACGCTCATCAATGTGTTAAAGCAAAACAATGCCCGATACGGAGCCTGCGGAATTTGTAACGGAGGAGGCGGCGCTTCAGCCATGGTGATTGAAAATATTCAATAAATACGAAGCAAAAAATGCCCGATGCTTTCATGACAGACACACACGGCATCTGCCTGGTAAGTTGTATTCCCGGCAGGGCAGCCAATTCGGATAAAAGCGAAATGGTTACCCAGTTGCTTTTTGGAGAAACCTATCGCGTATTGGATGCAGATTCGGCAAAAAATTGGGTAAAAATTGAATGTACTCATGACAAGTACGAAGCCTGGATTGACCGAGGACTTCATACCCCACTTTCGGTTGATGATTTTGAAAACTGGATCAGTCAAC
>JBIJBG010000275.1:0-2931 GCA_044345355.1 Flavobacteriales bacterium | reverse complement strand
AACAGACAGTTTAACGATGCACAGGGAACCGTAACGGTAGACTGCGGCGTATTGGCCGCGGGCACCTACACGGCAGAACTGAAAGGAAAACAAAACACCCTCACGCGCAAAACCGTGATGGGAATGAAATAATCTGATAATTAATACCCCGGAAGAATTTTCTTTCGGGGTATTAAATTAAAAAGTATATATTTGTCCTAGTTTAAAACAACATATGCCCAATCTGATGAAAAAAATTGCTGTAGTTGTCCTCATGATTTTGGTATCAGGAATTGCGGTTTGGAGTCAGCTTCCTCCTCCTCCGCCCCCTACCCCAACTCCCGTTCCCATTGATGGAGGAGTTGTACTTCTTGCCGCGGCTGGTGCTGCTTATGGAGCAAAAAAGGTATACGGAAGAAAAAAGAATACCGAAAAATAAGAAAACATTTTTTTATGTGATAAGCCCGTACCGAAAGGTCGGGCTTATTTTTTACAGACAAAAATTAAGATACATAACCTAAACGGTGGCAATAACCTTGAGTTCAATAGCTATTGGAGTAGGAAGGCAATTAATTTCAAGGGTAGTACGGCAAGGAGGATTTTCAGAAAAGTACTCCGCCCATAACCGGTTGTAAACAGGAAAATCCTCTTTCATATTTGTTAAGAATACGGTAACATCAACCATATTTTCCCAAGCAGAACCGGAGTCTTCCAAAATCTGACGGACGTTGCGAAATACCGAGCGGCATTGGGCTTCTATATCATAAGAAACAATCTCTCCCTCATCATTCAATTCCACGCCCGGGATTTTTTTTGTGCCCCGTTCACGAGGGCCGACACCCGAAAGAAAAAGCAGATTCCCCACTCTTCGCGCGTGCGGATAATGCCCGACAGGTTCGGGAGCCTTATCAGAATGAACCGCTTTAATTTTATCATTTTCCATTTCCCGCAAATTTGGAACAAAGTTAGGATTCCTTTCCTTGGTCTAACGAACCAAAAATCCATTGGCGGTAAGATTCACTCACCTGTTCCACGGGAATACTAAAAATGGCGGGTACCTCGTAGGAATGATGCTTTCTTACATACTCTTCCACCAGTGGGAAATGTCCACGGGTTGTTTTTGCGAGAAAAACAACCTCATCAGAAGATTCCGTGCCTCCTTTCCATCTATAAAAACTTCTGACAGGAGGAAAAATATTTACACAGGCCACAAGACCGAGATCAATGAGGCCCTTCGCCAATTTCTCAGCTTCTTGCATATCTGCCAAGACTACATAAACCAGTTCCATGGTTGCATTGTTTTTAATTTTTGATGGTTGGATTAAACAGTATCCATACAAAAAAATGCAATTTTGCCGGATATGCTTATAAAAACAGAAGGACGGAGGCCGGTCATCCTGTGGCTTTACTCAGGTTTGGCTTTAGTATTTATCATGATTTTAGTGGGAGCCATAACACGGCTAACGGAATCGGGACTATCCATTACCGAATGGAACGTGGTAACCGGAACGATACCCCCGCTTTCAGAGGAAAAATGGTACGAAGAATTTGATAAATATAAACTTACCCCGGAGTATGTGGATAAAAACCGATACCATTTCGGAGAGGGTTCCGAGGCATTGGAAAATTTTAAGAAGATCTACTTTTGGGAATGGCTACACCGATTTTTGGGCAGATTTATCGGAATAGTGTTTCTTCTTCCTTTTTTATGGTTTTTGAGAAAACGGTATTTTACGGAAAAAGCCATCCCAAAACTTATCTTTTTATTTGTATTGGGCGGTTTCCAAGGATTTTTGGGTTGGTATATGGTTAAAAGCGGCCTGGTAAACGAACCCAGGGTAAGCCATTTCAGGCTGGCCATGCACCTGTGTACCGCACTGACAACGCTTTCCCTTATATGGTGGATTATTTTGGACATCACCCACCCTGAACAGAGGGGCGTGAAAACAGGTTCTGTACTGCTGAAAACATATTGGAAAATAACCTTCGGCGTTTTGATAATACAGATTATTTACGGAGCCTTTGTTGCGGGAAAAGATGCAGGACAAATGTATAATACATGGCCCCTCATGAACGGAGAATTTGTAGCCGAAGGCACCTTTGCACAGAAACCCGTTTACCACAATTTAATCGGTACATCAAATAATGCAACGCCCAATTTGGCAGGAATTCAATTTATGCACAGGACATTAGGTATCCTGTTATTTCTGTCTGTTTGGGGCCTGTGGATTGCCGGCCGATTCGCATCACTCCGATACGAAGCCCGCATGGCCTTAAACGGCATGTCGATGATGATTACGCTGCAATTTATACTCGGTGTTTTTACCCTGGTTTTAGCCGTGCCTATTTGGCTCGGTGTTTTGCATCAGGCGGGTGCGGCAGTGCTGTTGCTTATTACCTTATATTTTTATCATCGCATTCGATAACTATTTCCATTTTACGGTCTCTACCAGCCTCGTAATGTCCTGCTTCAAAAAATCAAGTACGGGTGCCGTACTGTCCTGATTCGCTTTAAAATCGAAATAAAGCGAGCCGCGAAGAAAATGATGTAGGCTGTCTGTAACGTGAAACTGAAAATTGGATGCGGCATCGCCCTGAATATCATAAATAATTCCCCAAACACGATCTTCAGGGGCCTCAACAAAGATTTCCTCAATGGCATTGGCTTTGGAGGTATGTTTGTAGGCAAGCGTATGCTGGTCTTCCGAAAAACGGGCAAAATCCTTTCCCACATCTTCGTAACTCAGATGGAGTGTAGCCCGATAATCGGGAAAAACGATATCGAACCAACAGATTTTCGAGGCATCACGTGAAAACGGGCTGATACGCGCATAAACGGGATACTCAAAAGTAAAAGGGCACAGGCTGTCATACATCTGATATTCTTTTTTGGGAAAAGCTATTTCCCAGTATCCTTTCGGGCGCGGTATAGGCTCCCTTTCGCTGCCGCAG
>JBIJBG010000179.1:0-4859 GCA_044345355.1 Flavobacteriales bacterium | reverse complement strand
GGGGCGGCTCGGGTTACAGCTGTGGTGCGGGCAGCCGCGTCATGGTTCTGGTTGACGATCTGCCCCTGCTTTCGGGCGATGCGGGAAGGCCTTCCTGGGGTTTTATTCCCGTAGAAAATATCGAACAGATCGAAGTGGTGAAAGGAGCCGCATCAGTACTGTACGGTTCGGGTGCATTGGCGGGAGTAATCAACATCCGTTCCGCATTCCCCACCAACGTGCCAAAAACAAAAGTTACCTTCTTCGGCGGTGTGTATAACATACGTAAGAGAAACAGATGGCACGACGCGGCCAGTCAACCGTTCAATACGGGGCTCAGTTTTTTACATTCCCGCAAGCTGGGGAAAAATAAGGAGTTTGACCTGGTTTTGGGAGGCAATATTTTCAAAGAGAAAGGATTTATGGGGCCTGCCAGAAAAGACACCCTCGGCTTTTTAGATGGCACCAATTCCGGAGAATTTGAAACCCGCGGAAGGTTCAATTTTAATTTCCGCCATCGGGTACACAAAGTGGAAGGACTTGCCTGGGGCCTGAACGGAAACATCATGTATTCCCAGTCGGCAGGTTCCTTTATATGGGACGGAGCCTCTGCCGATTCGGTATATCGCTCTCAACCGGGAACCACAACGCGTACCCTGCAAACTACTTTTCATATAGACCCGTATGTAACGTACCAACATAAAAGCGGTACTACCCACAGCCTGCGCATGCGCTATTTTTACCTCGATAACAACAACTCCAACAATCAGGGAAATTCCAGCCAGTTGTTCTTCGGGGAATACCAGACCCGCATCGTATTTCCGAAAATTAAAGATTTCAGCATCACACCGGGCGTGATGGCCACCTATACCATCGGGAAAGCACAGCTGTTTGCGGGACAGCCTCCCGTTCCCGTGAATCCGTATGACTCGGTGAGAACCGACAAAATAGGCACCGACAACACCAACGTGGCCTTTTACACCCAAATCGAAAAGAAATTCTTCAAGCGGCTCACCGTATCGGGAGGATTTCGCGTAGAGTATTTCCGCATCGGCAAATATGACCGATATACTCTTGTAGATAATGAAGGAACCGCACCCGATCAGCGGTTGGATACCAATTTTGTAACTACCAACGTACAACCCGTTTTCCGCCTGGGCGTCAACTTTAAAGCGGCTGAGGAAACTTACCTACGCGCCTCATTCGGACAAGGCTTCCGTTTCCCCACCATTGCGGAACGATTTATAAAAACAACGGTTGGTCCGGCCCAGGTGTATCCAAACCCCGTGCTAGATCCCGAGAGAAGTTACAACGTGGAGCTGGGCATCAAACAGGGAGTTAAAATAGGCCAGTTTATGGGATATATTGACTTAGCCGGATTTTACCAACGGTTCAACAACACCATTGAATTCACTTTCGCCCAGTGGGGAAAAATTACCGATCCGCTGTTCGGACTCGGCTTCCGCTCCATAAATATCGGACGTTCCCAGGTTTGGGGATTGGATTTTTCGGTGATGGGACAGGGTAAATTCACGAAAGATTTAACCATGAATGTACTCATGGGATACACCTACACCAACCCGCGCGTTTTAGATCCCAATTTCGCCTATCAGACCCTGGTGCCCATCCCCGGAGATACCCTGTTATTGACCAACCGGAATACCAGCGATACGATAAATAATCCGAAAGGAGATTTACTCAAATACCGGTTTGAACATTTGGTTCGTGCGGACATCGAATTCATTTATAAGAAACTCATGATCGGGGTGAGCTTCCGCTACAACAGCATGATGCGCAATATTGATAATGCATTTTACAAATTTGAAAGTCTGGGCGTGGTGAACGGCGTAGGGCGTTCAAGAAATCCGAAAGGCGATTATGTATTTGATATGCGCATCGGGTATGAAGTACATAAAGGACACCGCGTGAACTTTATCGTAAACAATCTGCTGAACCGCGTGTATGCGCTCAGACCGCTTGCTCCGGAAGCTCCACGCTATTTTGCGCTGCAATACCAGGTGCAGTTTTAGGCAAACAAAACCCATTCATTTAAAGCCTCTTTCTCAGCAAAAAGAAAGAGGCTTTTTCTTTTTCACGCATGCAAAAGGTATGCATGCAGACCAATACTATTTGGAATGTAAAACTTAATACCTTTGACGCCGAAAATAACGGAAAAATAAATAAAAACGAACGTTTTATCATGGCTAAAAAACTGAAAGAACAGCGCGAAAACAATTTCTTTGATGATGTATTGAAATACTTCGACAAAGCGACCAAATACGTAAACGCTGACGCAGGAGTGCTTGAGCAGATTAAATACTGCAACAGCGTGTACAGAATGAAATTTCCGATTAAAAACGGCGATAAGGTGGAGGTGATTGAAGCCTACCGTGTGGAACACAGCCATCACAAAACACCCACCAAAGGCGGTATCCGTTACAGCGAACATGTAAACCAGGATGAGGTAATGGCATTGGCTGCCCTCATGACGTTCAAATGTGCCCTCGTGGATGTTCCTTTCGGCGGAGCCAAAGGAGGTATAAAAATAAATCCCAAAAATTACAGCACAGATGCGCTGGAAAAGATCACCCGCCGCTACACTACCGAACTCATTAAGAAAAACTTCATCGGTCCCGGTATAGATGTTCCCGCACCCGATTACGGAACAGGAGAACGTGAAATGGCCTGGATTGCCGATACATACACCGCATTCAACCATCTGGAAATTGACGCCCTGGGATGCGTAACCGGAAAGCCCGTAAGCCAGGGTGGTATCCGCGGACGCCGTGAAGCCACCGGCCTGGGTCTCTTTTATGGACTCCGTCATGCCGTTTCCTTCGCTTCCGACATGAAAAAACTGGGTCTTAAGCCCGGACTTGCGGGAAAAACCGTCGTAATTCAGGGAATGGGTAATGTAGGTTACCATGCCGCCAAATACCTGCATGAAGGAGGCGCAAAAATTGTGGCCATACAGGAATATAACGGAGCTATTTACAGTGATAAAGGAATCAATCCCGAAGAGGCCCTGAACTGGTTCCGTACCAGCGGAAAACTCGACGGATTGAAAGGCACCAAATCATTCAAAAAACCGGAAGAGGCTTTGGAATATCCCTGCGATATTTTGGTTCCCGCCGCTTTGGAAAACCAGATCCATGCCGAAAATGCGAAACGTATCAACACCAAAATCATTGCCGAAGGAGCCAACGGCCCCGTTACTCCCGAAGCGGAAGAAATCCTGAATAAAAAAGGCGTGCTGGTTATTCCCGACATTTACCTGAATGCGGGCGGGGTAACCGTATCGTACTTTGAATGGTTGAAAAACCTTAGCCACGTGCGTTTCGGCCGTATGGAAAAACGGTACATGCAGGCTGCCAATGAGCGTTTGATGGATGCCATTGAAAAGGCAGCTGCCTCAGGCAAAAAATTGAGCAAAGAAGAAAAGGAAAAAATCCTCACCGGTCCCGACGAACTTTCGCTGGTATATTCCGGACTGGAGGAAACCATGATCACCGCTTACGATGCCATCCGGGAAACTTATCTCAACACCAAAGGCATTCCCGATATGCGCACCGCCGCCTTCGTAACGGCCATTAATAAAATTCTTACCTCTTATTCCACCTTGGGTATTTTCCCATAAAGGAATTCAACTCTCAGATAAAGAAAAAGGCCCCTGAAAGGGCCTTTTTTGTTTTTAACTGAATGGGCGAATTCAAAATTTATAGTCCTTATATTCCTTGGTAAACTCAGCATCAGGAATGGGAACATTCACCAGCAGATTAATGTAGTGGTACTCCTCAAACAATCCGGCATCATCGTACACCTGCTGAAAAATGGGCATCAGATTTATTTTATCTACATAAAATACCACCTTTTTGGCGTAGATGTTCGGTACTTTAATTGTCTGCCCGGCTTTTACGCCTGTGTACCAACCCAATTTGTTTTTAGCCAAAATCATATACTCGCTCAGATTTAGTTTGCGTGCTATCTTCACCAAATCTTCGCCCGGAAGTACTTTGTAATCTATCCATTTAAAGGTGGGATAGTTGAGTATCACATTGTGGCATTGGCGGCCTTTGAAATTAACTTCTCCGTCAATTTTATAGTACTCATCAAACTTTCCTTCATCATCGGCAATTTTCATGGTGGCCTTTAATATGCCGCGCATGTATTCAAATCCGTTTTCAAAAAGGGTATGGTGTTCGTCTTTACGGAGTGTTTTGCCCATGGGGTCAAAATCAAAATCAATGAACGACACGATCTTCTTATTGGGATTCACAAAGGCTTTATTGCCGTTTACCCCGTCGGCATACAATACTTCCACGCCGGGATCGGGAGAATACATGTAGAGGTAGCAGGCAAAGGGGGCTTTACGGTATTTAATCTGCATTTCCGATTCACGGTATTTGCCGTCTGCCAGACGCTCCTTTTTGTACAGGCGGTATTTCAGGGTTTTTACCACGGCCATTTTGGCCAGCATATCCTCGGCCAGTTTTCGGTTATTCACATGAGCCGCAACGGGGAGAACAAAGGCGAAAAACAACATCGCCGAAACAACTGATCTGATGAATGTAAACATGGGGTTGTGCATTTTGAATTTTCTCAAATATACTTATTAGATAATGGAACCTTTCCATCAGCCAAAAATTTTAACGTAAACTTGTGCATGGCAAAAATTTTGGGAATTATTCCCGCCCGCTATGCAAGCACCCGATTCCCCGGAAAACCCTTAGTTTCCATTGCGGGTAAATCCATGATCCAACGGGTGTGGGAACGCTGCATTACGGCAGATTGTCTCGCCGATTTGGTGGTGGCTACCGATGATGTGCGGATTGAGGCGGAGGTGAAAAAATTCGGCGGAAAAGTAATCATGACCTCCGCCG
>JBIJBG010000127.1:0-6176 GCA_044345355.1 Flavobacteriales bacterium | reverse complement strand
CGCCGAGCACCCTACGGGAACCGACCGCTGCCGGGAAGCCTTGGAGCAGGCCGAATCTATTTTTGGTGAAACATTCGATGCCGTCATCAACATTCAGGGCGATGAACCTTTCGTGCATCCGGAACATATCCGGCTGGTGGCTTCCTGCTTTGCATCGGCAGAAACCCAACTGGCCACACTGGTAAAAAAAATCACCCGTAAGGAAGATTTATTTAATCCGAATATCATCAAAGTAGTCTGTACCCTCGGACAGGAGGCTCTCTATTTCAGCCGAAGCCCCATTCCCTATCTGCGCGGAAAAGAAAATGACCAATGGGTAAATACTGGAAAATACAGGAAACACATCGGCATTTACGGATACCGGTCCGATGTGCTGAAAAGAATTACCGAAATGCCTCCCTCTTATCTGGAAACTTCGGAAAGTCTGGAACAACTACGCTGGCTGGAAAACGGACTGCGCATTCAGGTAAGGGAAACGGACCTGGAAAGCCGCTCGGTGGACAGTCCGGAAGATTTAGAATCTATTCTGAACGAAATCAATCAAGAACCATAGAGCCCTCGGATACCGTTTATTGGTATTCGCAGCGCACATCCTCTTCTAGGAGTCCGAATGCTTTGGCCTCCTTGATGACGTCGTTTTTGAATTTATCCAGCTGATCCCGATTTCCGCAATCTTCGCGTTCGCGGGGAACTAAAGTACCTTCCTCCACATAACGGCATTTCAGGCATTTTTTGCAGGAAGTAAACCCGGTGAGCACCAGGGTGAGTCCAAGAAGAATGGCGGCCAATCTGTTTGTCTTCATTTTATTGAGAACTTTGTACGAAAGTAAGCTAATTTTTCAATTCGCCAAAGAAAATGAAAGCCGCCCTCATTAACCGCTACGGACCTCCGTCCGTTTTTGAAACTGCCGAAATGCCCGAACCCAAACCGAAAAAAAATCAGGTTTTGGTGAGAGTGCATGCCTCATCCGTGAACCCCGTAGACTGGAAAATGCGTTCGGGAAGCATTTCATTTCTTTCAGGCCGGAAATTCCCTAAAATACCGGGTGCCGATTTTTGCGGAACGGTTGTTTCCGTGGGCTCGGATGTGAAGAATTTTCAGGCCGGCAATGAAGTATTCGGATTTACTTCGGCCATTTGGGAGGGAGGCGCCTATGCCGAGTACGTATGCTGCGATGCTTCCAAAACCGCCCTGAAGCCCTCCAACCTGAATTTTCTTTCAGCCGCCTGTATTCCGCTTGCCGCATCCACCGCTTTTCAGGCCCTTTATCAACAGGGAGGGATGAAACCGGGAAAAGAAGTACTGATTGCGGGAGCCACGGGCGGTGTAGGCCATTTTGCGGTGCAGATAGCCAAAGCCGCGGGATGCCGGGTTACGGGCGTATGCCACTCCGCCAACCGGGAACTGGCCATGCAGTTGGGCTGCGACAACGTGCTTCCCTACGACACAGAACCGTTCATCAGGCACAAAGAGCGTTATCACCTTATTTTTGACGCCACCGGAAAATACGGCTACTTTAATTGCCGGCCCCGCCTTAAACCGAACGGAATTATGGTATCCACACTGCCCCTGTTTTCAGTGATGCTCATGCATGCCGCATCCATCCTTTCGCCTTGGAGAAAGGGAAAATTTGTGCCCGTTTCGGCCAAAACAGCCCACCTGAAAAGTCTGGCCGACTTGTGTGAAGCCGGGAAACTGAAGCCCCACATAGAACATATTTTCCCTTTGGAAAATATAGCAGAAGCCCACGCCTTAAGCGAAACAGAAAAAGTACGGGGAAAAATTGCCATCCGAATCATCTGAAAACACACCCACGTTCAAAACACGTTGTTGCATGCACCCCAATGATTCCGAGCCGAAAGAAATGCCAACCCCTTTGAATCTGAGCCGGGAAGACCATGGCTCACGAACCGTGGACGACGTAATCAGGATCTGCAAACAAAAAACAAGTGAAAAATTTACGCCCATTTTTAATGCTGCCGAAATTACATTTCCTCCAAAAACGGTGTTGATTGCGGTTTTCAAGCAAGAGCAGGAATTGTGTGTGTACACCGAAAAAAAGGGGAAGTCCCAATGGTTGCACACCTATCCCGTGAAAGCCCTGAGCGGAAAAAGGGGACCGAAACAACGGGAAGGCGATTTGCAGGTGCCTGAAGGTATCTACGCAGTGGACTACTTCAACCCAAACAGCCGCTTTCATCTTTCATTTAAACTCAATTATCCGAATGCCCGGGACAGACAAAGAGCCGCCAATGCGGGAATACCCGATCCCGGAACGGACATTTTCATTCACGGGGGAGAAAAAAGCACCGGATGTGTGGCTATCGGGGATGCGGCCATAGAAGAACTTTTTACGCTGGTTGCCCTCACGGGAATCGAAAACATCAAAGTCGTCCTGTTTCCCTGCCGACCCCGGTCGGGCAAGTTTTTACCTTGCGAAATACACACGACAGACACCGACGAATTATACGAAGAACTGCTGGGAGAGTATGTCAGACTGTGCACACCGCTGAACGGATAATCAAAAAAACACGACAGGCAAAAACCTTTACCTTTGTCCGCTCGTTGTTGCAAACGCAGACTAAACAATAATTTATCAAAAGCTATGGAATATAAAAATCTGGGCCGTTCCGGCCTTAAAGTAAGCAGACTTTCCCTGGGTTCCTGGGTCACTTTCGGCAATCAAATCGGAGATGATGTAGCCGAAGCGCTCATGGTAAAAGCGTATGATGCCGGGGTAAACTTTTTTGACAACGCCGAAGTATATGCCAACGGAAAATCGGAAATCGTGATGGGGAACATCCTAAAGAAAATGGGATGGAACCGAGACACCTACGTGGTTTCCAGCAAGGTATTCTGGGGCGGAAAACTCCCGAATCAAACCGGATTAAGCCGCAAACACGTCACCGAAGCCTGTCACGCCGCACTGAAAAGACTGCAGGTAGATTACTTAGATCTGTTTTTTTGTCATCGCGCCGATATCGAAACTCCATTGGAGGAAACCGTATTCACCATGAATGATTTGATTCGGCAGGGAAAAATCCTGTATTGGGGCACCAGTGAATGGGATGCCCAGCGCATTACCGAAGCCATCGGCATTGCCAAAGAAAATCATTTGGTACCGCCCGTGATGGAGCAGCCTCAGTACAATCTGTTTCACCGAGATCGGTTTGAATTGGAATACCGAAATCTATACCGGAATTTCGGCTACGGCACCACCATCTGGTCGCCTTTGGCCTCCGGCATGCTCACCGGGAAATATAACAACGGAATGCCCGCCGATACGCGTGCACAGCTTCCCGAACTTAGCTGGCTGAAAGAAAAATTTGAAGGCCAGGAGGGAAATAACATGGTGAAAAAAGTGCAGGAATTACAAAAAGTAGCCGATGACCTGGGCACGTCGCTGCCCAAATTGGCGATAGCCTGGTGTCTGAAAAATCCGAACGTGAGCACGGTCATTCTGGGCGCCACCAAAGTACAACAGCTGGAGGAAAACCTCGCGGCAGCCGAAGTGGTGGAAAAATTGACTGAAGAAGTGATGACCCGCATTGAAAGCATCGTGAATAACAAACCTAAATTTCCGGTGTACGGGTAATCCCGCTTCCGAAAAATAAATAAGCCTGAAACACTACCCGGAACTCGGACGCGATTTTCAGGCTTTTAAAATGGATATGTTCACCGCACCTTATCAGCTTCTGCAGGAATTTTCATCCTCCGCACCGGTGAAGTCCATCGGTGAATCGCTGCGCGGAAAAACCGGCTGCAGGATACAGGTAAAAGGCACAGCCGGTTCGGCACCTGCCTTTATTGCGGCTGCAGTCGGGGAAATAAGCGGAAGAAAAATGATCGTGGTGATTCCCGACAAAGAAGAGGCCGCCTATTTCTTCAATGATTTGGAAGTGCTGCTGCCCGGCAGGTCGGTGCTGTTTTATCCGGCCAGTTTCCGCAGGGCATATCACGAGGAGCAGACCGATAATGCCAACATCATGCTGCGCACCGAGGTGTTGGAAAAAATGGCCGAAAACAAAGCTGATGTCATCGTTACCTACCCTTCGGCACTGAGCGAAAAAGTAGTGACACGGGAAAAAATAACCGAATTAACCCTGACCATAAAAACGGGAGAAGCCGTAGATCCGGACTTTGTGATGGACGTGCTGTTGGAGTACGGTTTTGAGCGGGAGGATTTTGTGTATGAACCCGGGCAGTTCGCTCTGCGGGGCGGCATCATCGATGTATTCTCGTATTCAGAAGAGCTGCCTTACCGGGTAGAGTTTGAAGGAGAGAAAGTACACAGCATACGCACCTTCAAACCGGAAGACCAGCTATCCGTTGAAACCCGCGAAGAAGCCAAAATTATTCCCAACCTGGAAACCAAACAGCAGGAAGAAATCAGACAAAGTTTTTTGGATTACGCTGATCCGGAAACACTTCTGGTTTTGCAAGACCCGGAAAGGCTGGAAGAACTTATTGATGACTTTTTCAAAAAATCTGACAAAGAGTTTGAAAATTTGAAAAGCCCGCTGAAACATGCTGCCCCTGCTGCACTTTATCTTTCAAAAAAAGAATATTCCCTGCAACAGGCCCGTTTTTCACGGTTGATTTTTGGGCACTATACGGGCGAGGTAGATCAATCGGTGTTTATTTCGTGCGAACCCCAACCCGTCATCAACAAAAATTTTGATCTGCTGCTCCGGCAATTACAAAAAAACAGGGAGGACGGCCTCACCAACTATATTCTTTCGGATGCCGAAAAACAGATCGAACGGCTGGAAGCCATCTTTGAGGATCTTAAAAAAAATCAACCTGCTCAGGAAACCCATTCCTTCAGTAAAATGTTTGTCCCGGTAAAAGGCTCGGTAAACGAGGGTTTTATTTGCCGGGAACTGCATTTGGCCTGTTATTGCGACCACCGCATTTTTGACCGTTACCGCCGTTTTAAATTAAAAAATCAGTTTACCAAAGAACAGGCCATCACTCTGAAGGAATTGGGCACGTTGCAGCCCGGCGATTTTATAACACATATCGATCACGGCATCGGCATTTTTGCCGGACTGGAAAAAACCGAAGTGAACGGAAAGGTACAGGAAGCCGTAAAATTGGTGTACAAGGATAAAGACGCCTTGTATGTAAGCATCCATTCCCTGCACCGCATAGCCAAATACACGGGAAAAGAAGGAACGGCTCCCGCATTGCACAAACTGGGCGGAACGGCCTGGGCGGCCACCAAAGCAAAAACAAAAAAACGGATCAGGGAAATGGCGTTCGATTTGATTAAGCTGTACGCCAAACGGAAAGCCGAAAAAGGATTTGCTTTTCATCCTGACACCTATCTGCAGCACGAGTTGGAAGCCTCCTTCATTTACGAAGATACTCCCGACCAAAATAAGGCCACACGAGACGTAAAGGCCGATATGGAAAAAGCATGGCCCATGGACCGGCTGGTTTGCGGTGATGTGGGATTCGGCAAAACCGAAGTAGCCATACGCGCCGCCTTTAAAGCAGCCACCGACGGGAAGCAGGTAGCCGTTTTGGTACCCACCACCATTCTCGCCCTCCAGCACTTCAAAACCTTCTCCTCCCGGTTGAAAGAGTTTCCCGTCACGGTAGATTACATCAACCGGTTCAAAAGTACCAAGGCCCAAAAGGAAAGTCTGGAAAAACTGCGCGAAGGTAAAACCGACATTCTCATCGGTACACACCGCCTTGTGGCCAAGGATGTCGCCTTCCGTGATTTGGGGTTGCTTATCGTGGACGAAGAGCAGAAATTCGGCGTAGCGGTAAAAGACAAACTGAAAACGCTGAAGGCAAACGTGGACACGCTCACCCTTACGGCCACACCCATTCCGCGCACGTTGCAATTTTCCCTTATGGGAGCGCGTGACCTTTCCGTCATCCGTACCGCACCGCCCAACCGCTATCCCATCGTTACCGAATTAATCGGGTTTAACGAGGAAACCATCCGCGATGCCGTGCACTATGAGATTTCACGCAACGGACAGGTGTATTTCATCCACAACCGGGTAAGCGACATTGCCGACGTAGCCGGCATGGTGCAGCGGCTGGTTCCCCAGGCAAAAATCCGCATTGCCCATGGACAGATGGGAGGGGAAGAACTGGAAGACGTGATGCTCGAATTTATCGAGGGAGAATTTGATGTGCTTGTATCCACCGCCAT
>JBIJBG010000273.1:0-2942 GCA_044345355.1 Flavobacteriales bacterium | reverse complement strand
CAGGCTATTGAAGCCAAAGAAAACGTAAAAGTGGAAGCCGCCACCCAAACGTACGCCACCATCACTTTGCAGAACTACTTCCGCATGTATAATAAACTGGCGGGTATGACGGGAACGGCCGAAACCGAGGCTAAAGAGTTTTGGGATATTTACAAATTAGATGTTTCGGTAATCCCCACCAACAAACCCATACAACGGAAAGACGAAGAAGATCTGGTTTATAAAACCAAGCGTGAAAAGTACAATGCCGTAATTGAGCAGACGGAGAAATATGTACAGGAAGGCAGACCCGTATTGGTCGGAACCACCTCGGTAGAGATTTCTGAATTACTGAGCAGGATGCTCAAAATGAAGAACATCAAACACCAGGTACTGAATGCCAAACTGCACCAAAAGGAAGCCGACATCGTAGCCGAAGCCGGTAAGGCGGGCACGGTGACTATTGCCACCAACATGGCCGGTCGAGGTACGGATATCAAACTGGGCGAAGGAGTTAAAGAAGCGGGCGGCTTGGCCATCGTGGGTACCGAAAGACACGACAGCCGAAGGGTTGACCGGCAGTTGCGCGGTCGTGCCGGACGTCAGGGTGATCCCGGCTCCTCCGTATTTTTTGTTTCATTAGAGGACGACCTCATGCGGCTGTTCGGTTCTGAAAGAATTGCCGGCCTCATGGATCGCATGGGCTACAAAGAGGGCGAGGTAATCACCCACTCCATGATTACCAAATCCATAGAACGAGCCCAGAAAAAAGTGGAGGAAAACAACTTCGGCATGCGCAAGCGGCTCCTGGAATACGATGACGTCATGAACCAGCAGCGCGAAGTTATTTACCGCATGCGCCGCGATGCTTTGTTCGGAGAGCGAATCAGCACCACACTGGCCGTTATGATCAGCGACGTCATCGACGGACTGGTAAAAGAAACTCATGAAGCCCGAGATTTCGGTGCTTTTGAATTGGATATGTACAAATATTTCGCGGCCGAAAGTCCGGTAAGCGAAGAAGATTTTTTTGCCAAAGATGCCGATGATATTGCCGACCTGGTGTATGATGCCGTACTCGAAGTATATAAAAGCCGTGCCGAAAACCTGCGCCGGATGGCTGCGCCGGTAATTAAAGACGTGTTTGAAAATCAGGGGCACAAATTCACGAACATTGTCATTCCGGTAACGGACGGCATGCGCACCATGCAGCTCACCGTAAATTTGAAAGACGCCTACGAAAGCCAAGGCAAGGAACTTACGCTGGCCGTTGAAAAATCCATCATGTTGGCGCTCATCGACCAGTCATGGAAAGAACACCTGCGCGAAATGGATGATTTGAAACAATCGGTTCAGAACGCCCACCTGGAACAGAAAGATCCGCTGCTGATTTATAAATTGGAATCATTCAACGTATTCCGCGACATGGTTGCCGGATTAAACCGGGAGGTAGTTTCCTTCATCGTGAAAGCCTCATTACCTTCTCAGGAAAGACAGACCGTGCGTGAAGCCCCTGCGCAGCGGGCCGAAAAACTCACCATAGGACGATCCGAAGCGGGCGGAACACCCGACATTAAGATTCCGAAAGAAAAGCAGCAGCCTATCGTAAACGAAGCTAAAATCGGCAGAAATGATCCCTGCCCCTGTGGAAGTGGCAAAAAATACAAAAACTGCCACGGAGCAGGCGTGAATGCTTAACCTCCGTTTAGTTTTTTGATGATTTTATTGCCTACGGCTTTAATGACCGGCACAGCTACCGAATTTCCGAATTGTTTATACGCAGAAGCATCGGCCACAGAAATTACAAAATCATCGGGAAACCCTTGAAGACGGGCCCATTCCCGGGGAGTCATTTTTCGAATACCTTCCCTGTTTACCTGCCCTTTGATGCGTGTTACGGGTGTGAAATCGAGCAATCGGTCATCATACACAAGATTACGCTCACGACCCATACCTCCGCATACCACGGCATTGGCAATCCCCTCATCGGGAATAACCTCGTAGCCGAATCCGTTTCCCTTTTCGGCATGTCGCCTGCGGTGTTCCTTTAAGGTATTCAGGTACGTATCGGACAGATAATATTTTACGGATACGGGAAGTACTTCCTTTACATCCTCAAAAGTCACCGCTTCGCCCGTAGGTTCGGGATAGGAAAAATCATGTACTCCCAAATCGTTTCGAAATCCTACGATAAAAATACGCTCCCGGTTTTGCGGAACACCAAAATGTTTCGCATTGAGGATTCGGGGGGCAGGCACAAAATAACCTAAATCATTCCTTAAAACATGCAGGATGGTCGCCAATGTTTTTCCCTTGTCATGGTTCACCAGGCCTTTTACATTTTCCAGCAATAGGGCCTTGGGTTTCTTACGGCGGATAATTTCAGCCACATCAAAAAAAAGTGTTCCACGGGTATCTTCAAAACCGCCCCGGCGACCAGCAATAGAAAACGCCTGGCAGGGAAATCCCGCACAGAGCACATCAAATCCGTCGGGGATATGACTCTTGGTTTCTTCAGAAGTAATGTCACCATGGGGCTGCTCCCCAAAGTTGGTGCGATACGTTTTTTGCGCTTCTTTATCCCACTCAGAAGTAAAAACACATTTGCCTCCCAGTCCTTGCAGGGCCATGCGGAATCCGCCGATTCCTGCAAATAAATCGATGAAAGAAAAGGTAGCATTCAGCGGGTGAGGAAACGGAATTAAGAATTCACTTTGCTCCCCGGTTTTTGTTCTTTTTTTATGTGTACTTATACTTGTCAAACGCGGTAAAATTCGGCATTTTGTTTTACGGGCTTAAATAAGCGGCTGAATTGATGTAAAAAAGTTTTAAACAAGCCCTTTTTTTTATCTTTAAGGCATGAAGATTTATTTCAAAAAATTAACCTTGGTTTACCTCCTGTTCCACTCGGCAAACCTTTGGTCCCAAAAAACCGAATTCCCGAAACCGCCGGCCAATGTACT
>JBIJBG010000272.1:0-2959 GCA_044345355.1 Flavobacteriales bacterium | reverse complement strand
AGGCAACGGGCGCTGAATTTGGCGAACAACTCGAGAACGTGTTCCGAACCCAAAAACCATTTATTGATTTTCTGAACAGGGCCATTGAAAATACAATGGAATCATGAAAGAAAAAGAAGGAAAACCCAGGAATTTCATCAAGCAGATACGGGTAAAACCGACTGTGGGGAGAAGCGAAAAAATTTATCTTCCAGAATTTAACCTTAGTGAAGTAGATGCCAAAATTGATACCGGCGCATATGGATGTGCCATTCATTGCAACTTGATTGAGGTAGTAAAACATCAGGGTAAAAAAATGCTGCGCATCATACCACTCCGCGGATTTGACCATAACTATCAGGGAACCTCCGTTTTTCTGCCTCTTGCGCCTAAAAAACGGGTGAAAAACTCCATGGGTGGTATTGAAGAACGGTATATTATTAAAACAAAAGTGACCATCTTCGGAGAAGAAATAGACACCGTTTTTTCCTTAACCGACCGCTCCAAAATGAAATTTCCGGTATTATTGGGACGAAAATTTTTACAAGGCCGATTTTTGGTGGATGTATCTCTTATAGACCGCTCCATGAAATCGGAAAAGAAAAAAAATAAAGCAAAAAAAAGCAAACTGAAAACCTCGGACTAATCGATAAATCAAGCCTGACATGAAAATAGGGATTCTCTCCAGAAGTATCAACATTTATTCCACCCAGCGGCTTGCCGAGGCAGCAAAACAAAGAGGCCACGAGGTACAAGTGATTGATCACACCAAATGCTCCGTGCTCATCGAACAAAATAACCCGGCACTGTATTACAACGGACAACGCCTGGAAGCACTCGATGCAGTTATTCCGCGCATTGGCGCATCCGTTACTTTTTTTGGCACGGCGGTAGTCAGGCAGTTTGAAGTGCAGGGCGTTTTTCTGGCCAATACCTCACAAAGTATAGTGCGCTCCAGAGACAAGCTGCGCTCCATGCAAATTCTTTCGCGCGAAGGGGTAGGCCTTCCCAAAACGGTTTTTGCCAAATTTCCCAAAGATGATGATGTGGATGCCCTGATAAAAAAAGTGGGCGGTGCTCCACTAATCATCAAACTGCTGGAAGGAACCCAAGGGCTTGGGGTGGTGCTGGCCGAAACCGACAAAGCCGCCAAATCGGTGATTGAGGCATTCTCCGGACTGAAAGAAAATATTCTGGTACAGGAATTCGTCAAAGAAGCCGGCGGAGCCGACATAAGGGCCTTTGTAGTGGACGGAAAGGTAGTGGGCGCCATGAAGCGGCAGGGAAAAGAAGGTGAATTCCGAAGCAACCTGCACCGGGGTGGAAAAGGCGTAGTCATCGAACTTTCGGCTGAAGAAGAACGGGCCGCCATAAATGCAGCCAAAGCGCTCAGCCTTTCGGTAGCCGGTGTGGACATGCTCCAATCCTCGCGCGGACCCCTCATTCTTGAAGTAAATTCCTCGCCCGGGCTTAAAGGTATAGAAGGAGCTACGGGACTTGACATAGCAGGTAAAATCATCGAGTTCTGCGAAGAACATGTACTTGGAAAAAAATCCGGAAGACCGGATGACGAAAAATAATCCACACAATGCCTATTTCCGCCAACAGCATCCTGCTCCTAGTTACGCTAATTTTTTCGTTGGCCGCACTTCAGAATTCCGGTCTTTTTTACAAAATGAAATTTAATGCCTATCTGATTTATCATCATAAACAGTGGCATAGATTATTTACCGCCGGTTTCATCCACGCCGACTTTCTGCACCTTTTTTTCAATCTTTTTGTGTTGTACATGTTCGGACATTATGCGGAAGATTTCTTCATATCCCTGATGCCCAACCCGGTTGTGGGAAGCGTTATGTATCTGACTTTTTACCTAAGCGCCATCCCCATGTCGGGCTTATATTCCCTGGAAAAACACAAAGCCGACCCGGGATATAATGCCGTAGGCGCATCGGGTGCCGTTTCAGCCGTGTTGTTTTGTTTTATACTGCAACAACCTTTTTCCAGACTCATTATTTTCCCCATCCCCATTCCGCTGCCGGCATTAATTTTCGGAGTGGTTTACCTGATCTATTCCTGGTATATGAGTCGCAGAAATTTAGACAACATCGGACATGATGCCCATCTTTTCGGCGCATTATTCGGAACGGCGGTTACGCTGATCAGCAAGCCTTCCCTACTATCCGCCATGCTGCAATCCCTTCCTATATGAACGGCCATGTGTGGTTTGAGGGCGGGTTTACCCGGGCGGAATCACTCACCGCATCGGCACTTGAACGTGGTTGGCGCTATGGAGACGGAGGATTTGAAACGATGCTTTATCACCGGGGAAAAATTCCCCTTCTGAGCTATCATCTTCAACGGGCCAAAAACCACGCGGATGCCTGCTCGGCAACCCTATCCTTACCTTCAGAAAAGGAATTGACGGAAATCATCGGCGAACTGGCTGAAAAAAACGATGTAAAGCAATCCGGCAGAGTGCGGATGACCTGGTGCAGAAAACCGGGAGGCTTTTACCGGCCTGAAACCGCGGAAACATCAGTACTTGTAGAACTACATACCTTTTACCCGGAAGAGGTAAAAAGAACGCTGCACGCCTTGTTTTATTCCGATCAACCTCTTGCGGCGGGAACACTTTCCGCCTATAAAAAATTAGGGGCTTCCGTGTATGTGCAGGCCTCCGTTTTTGCCGCAGACATGGGCTCGGATGATGCCCTTCTGGGCAATACTCACGGACGATGGGCCGAATTCACATCATCCAATCTGCTTCTGCGCCATGGAGATTCTTTTTCAGCCCCCCCTCAGTCAGAGGGTGCCGTGGAAGGAATCCTGCTGAACCGCCTGGAAGAATGGCTGCCCAGGTGGGGTTTTTCGTTCAACAGAAAACCGGCTACCACGGACGATTTACGTGAAGCGGATGAGATTTTCAGCATCAATGCCCTGCGCGGATTTTGCCGTGTACAGGTGGAAGATTTCGCAT
>JBIJBG010000271.1:0-2969 GCA_044345355.1 Flavobacteriales bacterium | reverse complement strand
AAGTGCCTATTCCGCCGAACTGGCGATTTACCAGAATGATTCCGTCCGTCTGTGGTAACCATTGGGCGGTGCCCGGAGTGTAGGTGTAACCTCCTGCGCCATTTTCGAGTTTCTGCACTACCCATACATTCATGTAACGGTTTCTGGGCCATGTCGGAGCAATGCTCTTAGCATCTTCGCCGGCATTAAAGGTATGCGTGGAAACCGTGCGGGTAATCCCGTTGGTACAATTTCCAGAAGGATCTTTTCTGGCTAACCGGAATTCGAAATTCGGTTTCCCTGATATAGGCTTGAATGCAGCGGCAATACTGTTCGAATCGGGCTGACGTTTCTGGAAATCTTCGTTGATAATCCGTATGGCATCATGCACCTGGGCATCCGAAATGTTTTCAGGTCCGTAATTGTGCAGGATATGGACCACTACGGGAATAATCTTGACTGCCCGCTCACTTCCGTCACCCGAAAATTCTTCCAATTCATCTGCAGGAGCTTCCAAACCGACTAACCAAGGATAGCGGGAATATAAGGCCTCGGTAGCCTGAATGTGTCCACAAGGCAAAACCTCATTTTGTGCTATTGCGCTGATACAAACCAATAGCGCTGAACCCAATTGAAGTATCTTTTTGTTCATGTCTATTCTATTAAAAAATGAAATTATTGATTGATTTCAATGAAACGCTCAATATCCCGTATGGTTCCAAATACGATAATGGTATCCGTGGGCAGGATAACGGTATCCGATCCGGGAACTCCCAAAATGTGCGTTTCCGAAATTTGCTGCCCGTCTACCGTTTTATCAAACCTTCTCTTTAAGGTGATTAAATTGAGTTTATATTTATTTCGCAGATTAATGTCGGAAAGAGTTCGGTTGGCGATGTTGGGTGGCGTTAAAATTTCGGCAATTTCATATCCGTCAGGTAATTCAATAAAGGAAACCAGAGAAGGATTGAGGAGCCGTTCTGCCACGATCCGTCCCACTTCCAACTCCGGAGACAGTATTTCGTGAACCCCCATACGTTCCAAAATAAGCCGTTGCTGAGGATTATTGGCACGGGCAATCACCTTTTTCACGCCGAGCTCCATACATTTAACACAGGTAAGCAGAAGGGCTTCAAAATGTTCCCCGATGGCCACGATGACGGCATCAAAATCCTGGATGTTTTGTAAGGCGAGTGCTTTTTTATCCGTAGAATCCATAGTTACCGAAAAAGCTACCTCGTCCACAATGGCCTCGATGTGGCTTTCGTCATTATCAATAGCCAATACTTCGGCTCCCCTTCCAGCGAGAGCCCTGGCGATGGAACTGCCGAATGTTCCAAGTCCGATTACAGCAAATTTTCCTTCAGTCACGATATCAAATATAGAGGTTAAAACGAACCGGAAATTTGATTCAGCGCACGGGCCAAATCGTCTATTAAATCATCCGCATCTTCAACACCTACAGACAGGCGAATCAGGGAATCCGTCACACCCGTTTTTTCGCGTTCCTCTTTGGGAATGGATGCATGGGTCATGGAAGCCGGGTGCCCGATAAGGGATTCCACGCCACCGAGCGATTCCGCCAGAGAAAAAAGGCGGGTACCTGACAAAACCTGAACGGCGGCTTCCAACGTGTTTTTTTTCAGTGTGAATGAAATCATTCCCCCAAAGCCCCTCATTTGGGTTTTTGCCACCTCATGGTTCGGATGGCCGGGAAGGCCGGGATAGTATACCTTGTCCACTGCAGGATGGGCAACCAAAAATTCGGCTATACGGCCTGCGTTTTGGCAATGTCTCTCCATACGCAGATGTAGCGTTTTAATCCCTCGCAGCACCAAAAAACAATCCTGTGGCCCCGGAACGGCTCCTGTAGCGTTTTGATTAAAGGCAATCTGCTCGGAAAGCAGGGGATCTTTAGAGATCAATCCTCCCATTACCGTATCGCTGTGGCCTCCCAGATATTTGGTAATGGAGTGCATCACAAGGTCGGCCCCGAGATCCAGGGGATTCTGCAGATAGGGAGAGGCAAACGTATTATCAACCGCCACGCGCACGCCCCTGCTTTTGGCCAGATGACAGATTGAGCGGATATCCACTATATTTAAGGTAGGGTTGGTGGGTGTTTCAATCCATATCCATTTGGTGTGATCATTAATCAGACTTTCCACCTGAGCCATATCGGCGAGATTAACAAAATGAAATTTTACACCATAACGCGCAAAGGTTTTGGTGAAAAGGCGGTAAGTTCCCCCGTACAAATCGTTGGTGGAGATAACTTCATCACCCGGGTTGAGGAGCTTCATCACCGTATCAATGGCACCCATTCCGCTACCGAAAACAAATGCCTCCGTGCCATTTTCCAGTGCGGCAAGCGCTTCCTGCAAATGGGTGCGGGTAGGATTGTGAGTGCGTGAATATTCGTAGCCTTTATGCTTTCCCGGTGCAGACTGCGCATAGGTAGAAGTCTGGTAAATGGGTGTCATTACAGCTCCCGTGAGCGGATCAGGTTCTGCGCCGGCATGCACTGCCTTAGTAGCAAATTTCATGGAGGAGATATTTTTTCCAAATGTAAAAATTGCATCGTGTTTTGGAAGTCCAGCAACCGAATTTTATTTTTTTTACAATCAAGCTGCCCATCAGACAGATAAATTTTACGGATTTTTGGAGTATTGGTAGTATTTTCCATACCTTTGCGCATCTGAAATTCAGTGCGGGGCCTATAGCTCAGTCGGTTAGAGCACCTGACTCATAATCAGGTGGTCCCTGGTTCGAGCCCAGGTGGGCCCACTTAAAAATCAAAGGGTTACCAAGTTTTACACTTGTAACCCTTTTTTATTATAACCCATTTGTATCGCGAATATCTCGATGCAAAAATTCAGAGTGTGATCTTGGCGATAAAGGAATAGCAAATAACCGGTGGTTTACCGCTTATACTTACCCTATGTTTACCCCGAAGCTCTAAAAAATGCGAAAGCCCGTGAGAATCAAGG
>JBIJBG010000269.1:0-2992 GCA_044345355.1 Flavobacteriales bacterium | reverse complement strand
GCCGAAATTACCGGTGAAGTTTCCGTAAGGCCATATCCTTCAAGAACAATAATATTCCCCGCCGTGAATATACGGGCCAGCCTAGGCTGAAGAGCCGCTGCACCGGAGAAAATAAATTTCACGTTTCCGCCCAATGCTTCACGCCACTTGCTGAAAATAAGTTTGTCGGCTATTTTAAGCTGAAATGCGTACCAGGGACCATTTTTTCCGTGCAGTTCGAATTTCAGCCCCAAATCCACTGCCCAGAAGAATAATTTCTTTTTAATCCCCGTGAGATCGTGACCTTTGGCCATGATTTTATCAAATACCTTTTCCAACAGACGGGGTACCGTAGAAAACACATCGGGTTTCACCTCTTTCAGATTGTCGCCGATAGTTTCCATGCTTTCGGCGTAATAAACCGAAACACCGATGTACATATAACAGTAAAAAATGGTTCTTTCAAAAATATGGCACAAAGGCAAAAAACTCAAGGCTTTTGCGTTGGCCATATCGCCTTTGAACACATCGGCTGCCGCCGCTTTGATGTTGCTGATGATGTTATTGTGCGAGAGCATTACACCTTTAGGCGTACCTGTGGTTCCTGAAGTATAAATCAAGGTCAGCAGGTCTTCCCCTTTTACCGAATCGGACAGTTCCTTCACTTTTGCCGGATCGGGATTTTCTTTACCGGAAACTACCACCTCTTCCCACAGCTTTACCCCATCCAACGGATTGAATGAATAAACAAACTGCAGGGACGGAACATTTGCTTTTGCAGAATTTACTTTTCCGTAGATTTCATCAGATTCCACAAAGGCCGCTTTCACCTCTGCATCATTCAGAATAAACACGTAATCATTCACGCTGAGTGTGGGATACATGGGTACGGTAATGATTCCGAGCTGCGCACAGGCAAAATCAACCAGGTTCCATTCGGGCCTGTTGGCCGAAATAATGGCCACTTTATCGCCCTTGGTCAAACCCAGGTGCAATAATCCATAACTGAGGTTATTCACCAATTCCACAAACTCATCAGATGAGTAAGTAACCCATTGGCCATTGCGTTTTGCGGCCACCACATCATCTCGCCTATACTTTTGTTTAGTAAGCTCTAACAAATCAAAGTTTCTCAGTATTTCCATATCCATATCACTTTTTTATGAGGTGTTAAAAATAGTATTTTTCGGATAAATATGTTAAACCCCAAAAATAAAGAGTAAGGGATTAAAAAAATCAGCGGGATTTTGTTCCTGCTGACCGTCTTTTTTTAGCTGCAAATGAATATCCCAAACCCACTCCGAAAGAAATGTCGCGCACCCGGGCATCAAAAATCTCCACGTAACCTTCTGAATTTCTGGAATAAACATATCGCGAACGGATTAAATCCTGATGGGAAAATCCGCCCCGGAAAGAAAGGGTTAATGCATTTTGATTTTTAAACAGATATGCCACTTTTAAAATCAGCGGTACAAAAAGATGAGGTCCTCCGTCAGGTGTATTTATTCTGACTTCGTGAATAAGGGTAATATCCACCGGATTGGAAGATAGTGAGTAATCTACCCCTAAGCCGGTAAACTTGGCAGGCATATAAAGAGAGGTTCCCACACCGGCTGAAAACCCCAACTTGAGCGGTGTGCCGGGGATGTGTTTCTCCCAAAATCCAAGCAGGGCAAACCGACCGTAGAAAGTTTCACCTATAGGGTTTTGACGGAATAGGTCAGAGGTCCAGGTATTGTTTACATAAACCGAATCAATGGTGAATGATTCCCGGCCGAAAAGCAATCCCGCCGATGCTGATAATTCCACTCCGAAGCCCTTTTTACCGATGGGAAAACTGCCCAAAAAATACCATTCGGGGCTCGGCGAATCGTGCAGTTTCATATTTAACCGGGCGGATGGATAATTTACCGGACGCAAGGGATGCCAGCTGGTAAGCAAGCCGACCTCAAAACGGAAGTTATTGTTTTGCAAAATCGGGCTTTCCTGAGACCAAGCGGTCATAAAACAAAAAACAGCTCCCATTATGCCGAGAGCTGTCTTTTTGTTTAAACATACTTTGCTGTGAGTCATCCAATTTTAATACCTGTAATATTCCGGCTTGAAAGGCCCCTCTTTCTTCACGCCGATATAGGCAGCCTGATCCTCCGTAAGTGCTTCCAGCTCCACGCCGAGTTTATCCAAATGCAGGCGGGCTACTTTTTCATCCAGATGCTTAGGGAGCACATATACTTCATTTTTGTAGGAAGCGTAATTGTTCCACAACTCAATCTGCGCCAAGGTTTGGTTGGCAAAGGAGTTCGACATCACAAAAGAGGGGTGTCCCATGGCGCAACCCAGGTTTACCAATCGCCCTTCGGCCAATACGATGATTTCACGACCATCAAGATTGTACACATCTACCTGGGGTTTGATGGTATACTTGGTGCTTCCGTAGTTGGCATTGAGCCAGGCCATGTCAATTTCATTGTCAAAGTGACCGATATTGCACACGATGGTTTTGTCTTTCATTTTTTCAAAATGACGGCCCACTACGATGGCTTTATTTCCCGTGGTAGTAATTACGATGTCTGCCGTTCCGATTACCGTATCCAGCTTTTTTACTTCGTATCCGTCCATGGCTGCCTGCAACGCACAGATGGGATCAATTTCGGTAACGGTAACAATGGAACCCGCTCCGCGGAAGGATGCTGCGGTACCCTTACCTACATCCCCGTAACCGCAAACCACCACGCGTTTTCCGGCCAACATCAGATCCGTGGCACGGCGAATGGCATCTACGGCGCTTTCTTTGCAACCGTATTTATTATCAAACTTAGATTTGGTTACTGAATCGTTTACATTGATGGCGGGCATGGGCAATGTACCGTTCTTCATGCGCTCATAAAGGCGGTGTACACCGGTGGTAGTTTCTTCGGAAAGGCCGCGGATTCCGGATACGAGTTCGGGATAGCGGTCGAGTACCATATTGGTCAGATCTCCCCCGTCGTCCAAAATCATGTTAAGCGGCTTA
>JBIJBG010000092.1:0-7738 GCA_044345355.1 Flavobacteriales bacterium | reverse complement strand
CCCATTTCTCTTAAGGGCGTGAAACAAAATGATTTTTCATTCATCATGGGATTTCCCGGCCGTACCCAGCGTTATCTCACTTCGGACATGGTGAAGAAAACCGTATTTACCGACTATCCGACCATGGCAGCGGTGATGGAAAAAAAATTGAATGTGCAAAAATCCTTTATGGATAAAGACGAGGCTATCAAACTTCAGCTGGCCGGTGATTATGCGTCTTTGGCCAATACCTGGAAGTATTTTCTGGGAAATGTGTACGCCGCGAAAACGTCTGATTTTATTGAGAAAAAACAGGCTCTTGAAGCCGAATTCAATGCATGGGCCAATGCCGATTCAGACCGCAAGGCCAAGTACGGCAACCTGATTGCCGATATGAAAAAGGTATCTGAGGCAGACCCGGAAACCGACAAGGTCATGAGTTACCTGAATTTCGCCCTCTTCGGTTCCCAGTTAGTGGGATACGGTGCCCGATATTACCAAATGGGAATGATGCTCGGTGCAGGAACCGAGATAAATGACATGGTGAAAGGTGCCTTGGAAAAAAACAAAGCGAATCTGGAAAAGGATTTTAAAAACTTTAATGCAACCGTGGATAAGGCGGTTTTTGCCGGTATGCTGGAAATCTTCATGAAGGATATTCCGCAGAGTGACTGGCCGAAAATTCTTACCGAAGGAGATTTTGCCAAAGTAAAAGTGAAAAAGGGAGGAAGCCGTGTTTCTGCGTATGCGGATTTGGTTTACGGCGGCAGTATTTTTGGCGATGCGGGCCGCATGAAAGCCTGGCTGGACAAACCGAGCGGGAAAACGCTTCAGGCCGATCCCGGATTTAAATTTGTCATGTCGGCGATAGAACTTTACATCAGCGCTTCCGGAAAAAATGAGGCAGCTTCTGAATCATTTGATGCGCTCATGACTTCGTGGATGGCTGCCATCCGCGAGTTTAAAAGCGACATGATGTTTTATCCCGACGCGAACAGCACCTTGCGTCTCACCTACGGTTCGGTGCTCCCGTACGACGGAAGGGATGCCATTTCGTATCGCCACTTCACTACCTACCGCGGAATTTTGGAAAAGGAAATTCCCGGGGATGTAGAATTTGACGTACCCCAAAAACTCCGCGATCTGATTGTGAAAAAGGATTTCGGACGCTATGCGGAAAACGGAGATCTCATCGTAAACTTTTTAAGTAACAATGACATCACCGGCGGTAATTCAGGCAGCCCGGTCATCAACGGAGAAGGTCATCTCATCGGAATCGCCTTCGACGGAAATTGGGACAGCATGGTAGGCGACCTGTCTTACCAAAAGAAGGTACAGCGCACTATTTCGGTAGATATCCGCTATGTGCTCTGGTTTATTGATAAGTATGCGGAAGCCGATAATTTAATCAAGGAATTGAAAATTATTTCATAAAGAAGAATAGACATCAAAAGAAAATAGGCCTCCGAGGAGGCCTATTTTCTTTTGAATGATTACGTAATTTTAAACAAGATAAAAGACCTTATTTCAATTTTCAAACATTCTGATGGAATATTGAAAAAATGAAAAAAATATAGTTCTTTGCCTTATTTTCTGATACTTGATTTATGCATGATTCTGCTATAACTGTATGGTTTCATGTCGCTCGGGAATATCGATTTTTTTAAATCCTTTTTTGTGTAGGTAGGTACGGAAAGATTCCATCACTATTTTATCACCGTGAACCAGGAATATCCTTTCTACTGAAGCAGGGTTTTGGCATGACAGATACCTGAAAATGTCTTCATAATCACCATGAGCACTTAGGTTACGTATGCTTTCTATGGCACAGTTTACATGGTATTCTTCGCCGAAAATACGCACTTCCCGCGCTCCGCTCAACAGCCGACCGCCTAACGAAGATGGCTCGCAGTAACCCACCAAAAGGATCGTGGATTCTTTTTTTCCGATGTTGTTGGCGATATGGTGTTTCACTCTTCCGGCATCTGCCATTCCGGAAGCCGAAATAATAACGCATGGAGCATCCGAGTAATTCAGTGCCTTGGATTCTTCGGCATCCTTTATGAATACCAAACCCGGGAATGCAAACGGATCCTGATCCCGCGAAAGCACCAGCTTAAACCGTTTGTTATATAAATGCATGTAATCCCGTGTAATGCGGGTGGCCTTTTCCGAAAGTGGACTGTCCACATAATAGGGAATTTCGGGGAGTCTTCCCTGCAGGTAAAAGCGGTTTAATTTAAATAATAGCTCCTGCGTTCTTCCTACGCTGAATGCGGGAATGATGAGTTTTCCACCTTTATCCAGGCAGGTGTTCCGGATGTGTTGTAATAATTTTTCATCATGCTCTTGGTCACTTTCATGAAGCTGATTTCCGTATGTGCTTTCACAGAGAATGATGTCGGCGGGAGGAAACGGAACCGGATCTTGAAGCAGTTCATGGTTGTAGCGGCCTATATCGCCCGTAAAAAATAACCGGCGTAGGGAATTTCCTTCTTTAAACGTCAGGTGGATTGCCGCACTGCCCACGATATGTCCTACGTCTGTCAGCAGAAGAGTGCAGTCCGGGATTATTTCCTCAGGTTCTCCGTATTCTACAACACGGATTTGTTCAAGTACTTGAGGTACGTCTTCCGGAACATAAAGGGGTTTCAGGGCCGGTTTTCCTTTTCTGGTCCGACGTTTATTCAGGAAGCGAATATCTGATTCCTGAATGGAGCCGCTGTCTAACAGCATAATTTCCATTAAATCCCGGGTGGCAGGTGTGCAAAAAATAGGGCCGGAGTAACCTTGCTTAACCAGAAGAGGGAGAAGTCCGGAGTGGTCAATATGGGCATGTGAAATTACCACGGCATCTAACTCATGCGGATTAAAGCCGAGATGCCTGTTCAGTCTGTCGGTATCGGTACCGTGGCCCTGAAACATGCCGCATTCCAAAAGGATTTTTTTTCCGGAGTCGGTTTCAATCAGATGTTTGGATCCTGTGACGGTTTGGGCTGCTCCGTGAAAGGTAATTTTCATGAGTAAAATTAAAGCAAATATAGGGATTGACTAAATGTACCTTCCGAAAGAGGTGCAAAATACGGGTGGAAAAAAAACCTACTTTTGCCCCGAAAAGCAGCGAGTTTGGATTTTTCTACACATAGCAATAAAAATAGGCCCGGTCGTTTCCGTGATTATCTGACGCTGACCAAGTTCAGGCTCGCGGCCTTGGTCATCATTTCTGCTGTATTGGGTTACCTGATCGGGGCAGAAGGTAGTCCGGATGCCATTTCCCTGATTGCCGTCACGCTGGGAGGTTCATTAATCACGGCCTCCGCCAACGGGTTGAATCAGGTATTTGAGCGCAGCTCAGACCGGTTAATGGATCGTACGAAAGACCGCCCCCTGGCCGCCGGGCGTATGGATGTTTCCGAAGGCCTTGCGGTGTCTTTGGTAACGGGAATTTTTGGTTCCCTGATTCTTTGGTTCGGTACAAATCCCACTGCCACATGGCTGAGCCTGGGAGCTCTGTTGCTTTACGCTTTAGTGTACACTCCGCTTAAAAAACATACGCCTATTGCCGTTTTCGTGGGTGCCATTCCGGGGGCGCTTCCACCTCTTTTAGGGTGGGTAGCCGCAGCGGGTCATCTGGGCTACGAGGCTTGGATTCTCTTTTTCGTACAGTTTATGTGGCAGTTTCCGCATTTTTGGGCCATAGCCTGGCGCATGCACGAAGATTACCAAAAGGCCGGCTTTTGGCTGCTGCCTTTGCGCAGCGGACACAGCAAGGAAAATGCAGCCATCATTTTCTTTTATACGGCCATGCTCATTCCGGTATCAGCCATTCCGTATGCTTTCGGGTTTATCAGCCTCACCACCCTGGTGTCCATGGAAGTAACCACCCTGCTCTTTTTATACTCGGCTTTTCGCTTGTTTAAAACCTGTTCCATGGAAGATGCCAAAAGAGTCATGTTTGCCTCTTTTTTTTACCTTCCGCTCGTTCAGCTGTTTCATTACCTAAATTTCTGATTATATGGCATCCGGTGTAAAGAAAAAATCTGTTGTAGAAAGTAAGGAGGAAATTCAGGACAGAGAGCGGAATTCCAAATTTTTGCTCGGCCTGGGTATTGCTTCCATGGTGATGGTTTTCGCGGCGCTTACCAGTGCGTTTATCGTTCGCGAGGGCCAAAAAAAGTGGTTTGATTTTGAACTTCCCCAAATGTTCTGGTATTCCACCGCCGTGCTTCTGCTGAGCAGTATTTCGGTAAATGCAGCCCGGTTTGCCGCATCCAAAGGAAAAATAAGCCGTTCGGGATTTTGGCTTCTTTTGACTCTCGCACTGGGTATCGCGTTTTCCCTTATGCAGGTAGAAGGTTGGAAACAACTGGCCGATCAGGGTATCCGGTTTGTGGATCCCGAAAACATTTCAGGTTCATTTTTCATCGTAATAACGGGAACTCATTTAGCCCACCTGATTGCAGGATTAATCAGTCTTTTTTACACGGCCGTAAAAGCTTTCCGCGGAAAATACTCTGCAGACAACTATGTGGGAATCAAGCTTACCGGCATTTTTTGGCATTTTCTGGATGCCTTGTGGCTGTATCTTTTTGTCTTCTTAGTGGTAAAAAGTTGATAAAAACAGGCTGAAAAATTAAACAATTCCTTTTCTATTTTAGAAAATCTGAGTTTATTTGCAATCAAAATTTAACGGACTTAACACAAGTATGGCACATACAGCAACCGTAGAATCCGGAAAAAATATGTGGGGCGGAGGTACGGCTCCCTTCAATGTGAGTTATGGCAAAATGATGATGTGGTTTTTCCTCATCTCCGATGCCTTCACCTTTTCTTCACTTCTTATTTCGTACGGGGTGATGAGAAATAAAGCCGAAAACGGTTTTTGGCCCGCTCCGGATGAAGTATTTAATCACTTCCCCTTCTACGAGGGACACATCAAATTGGCGTTCGTTTCGTTAATGACCTTCATCCTAATCATGTCCTCTGTTACCATGGTATTGGCCGTAGAAGCAGGCCATCGTTTTGATAAAAAAGCGGTGGTTAAATGGATGATTTGGACCATTATCGGGGGTTTTGCTTTCCTCGGGTCACAAGCCTGGGAATGGTATCACTTTATTTCCGGTACGGATGCCGGCCGTGCCACGGGCATTTTCCTGGCCGATGGTTCGGAATATATCATTCACGGGGCCAATTTGCATTACAATGAATACGGGGCCCAGCTTTTTGCCAACTTCTTCTTCTTCATTACGGGTTTCCACGGAAGCCACGTATTCAGTGGGGTTTTGCTCAATATCATCGTGCTGGTTATGGTGCTTCGGGGGGCCATGGAAAAACGCGGTCATTATGAGCTGGTGGAGAAAGTAGGTCTCTACTGGCACTTCGTAGATTTGGTCTGGGTATTTGTATTTACCTTTTTCTACCTCATTTAAGTTGAAGAATAGTACATCAAACGCAAACACTAAATAACAAAACAGTATGGCGGGATTTCAAATGGACCATTATCACATGCATACGTATGTGCCCGGTCAGGAAATAGAGAAACCTAAAACCAAATGGATTTGGAAAGTTTTTTGGATTCTCTTGGCAGTTACTACCGTGGAGGTTGGTTTTGCTTTTTTGAATGATTTGGGAGCCGGCGAAAAACGGTTTCTTTCACCCACGGGAGAGAAATGGTTCTTCATTACGCTTACCCTGGTGAAAGCGTACTACATCGTATTTTCCTTTATGCACCTCGGAGACGAGAAATTCTCATTTAAGCTCACGGTGTCACTTACCACCACATTCCTCGTGTATTTTATCGCCCTGATGATGTTTGAAGGGTATGCGCTACGCGATATTCAAATGGTCCGCCCTGACTTTTTCAAGCGGGTGTATCATGAGGGCACTCATGGAACAGATGCCCATGGAGATCATGGCGGTGCTCATGGCGCCGAAGGGCACGAAACGGGACATTAATTTCTTATTTTCTAAACTTCAGGCCCTCTTAAGTTGTTTTAAGGGGGCTTTTTTTATCATGCAGACGGCGAAACCTACCAAAAGATTGAATCAGGCGCTCATTTTACTGGTGCTGTTTGTGGCACCTGCAGCCGTCTTTTACTTTTTGATTTATGCCGGCGTGCACAAAGTTAACCGCCTTAAGTTTTACGGCCCGAAAACCGTGGAACTAAAAATGGTGCGCGGTGCGCAAATTGCCGATACCACCTACCATGAAATCCCGCCCTTTTCGTTATACAGGCTCACGGTTAACGGCACTCCCAAGTTCGGCAGCGATAGTCTGGCAGGTAAAATTTATCTTGCCCATTTCTTGGACCATAGCCTTATGCAAGATATCCCCAAAGAGATAATATACGCCTGTTCCGAAATTCTACCTGCGTTTCCCGAATTATATTGGGTTACATTTTGGGAAAAAGCCGAGGACTATTCACCGGCAATTACATTACCCTCTTCACGCACCAAAAAGTTGGCCGGCATGGATGAGCGCTGGATTGAGCTTGCCGCAGCTGACAGCCTTGTGCAAAAAATAAAATGGGACGGTTACTTCAAGGCGGACTCCGCCGAGACCGAACAAATAGATCCTGCCTCCGTGGCCCTTATCGACAAAGAGGGAAGAATCCGGTCTTATTTTAACCCGGTGAAGCAGGCGGATATCAGCAACATAAAAAAGGAAATCCTTTTGTTGTATAAAGAGTATGAATTGGCCTACAAAACTCACCGCTTTATCCGTTTTAACTGATGCGTAGCTTTGTCGCCATAATGTCCTTTCTTTTGTTTTTTTATGCCTGTGGCGAAAAAAAAGCAGATCCTCCTGTGAAAAACGCAGTGACCGTTTCCACGACACTTCCCTTCTTAGGTGAACCGGAAATTAAGTACCGCTCGGAGAACGGTATAACCATGGCTGATACGATTCCGCATCAAATACCGCCGTTTTCATTTACCGATCAGGATGGGAAACCGTTTACCGAACAGGATGTGGCGGGCAAAATTTATGTGGCCGATTTTATTTTTACCACTTGTCCCTCCATATGTCCTGTAATGACGGGCAATATGCGGAAGGTGCAGGATTCATTTAAGAACGATGAGCGTGTGATGATTGTATCCCACACCATTGATCCCGAATACGACACCCCAACCGTCCTTAAAAATTACGCAGAGGAGAAAGGAGCTGATACCCGGATGTGGAAATTCCTGACTGGAGACAGGGAGACCATTTACTCCTTATGTGAAAATGAGTATATGGCCTTCGCCAAAAAAGATTCGGATGCCCCCGGAGGATACGTTCACAGCGGATTTTTTGTACTCATTGATAAGAACAGGTACATCCGTGGCGCTTACGACGGCACCGAGGAAGGTAAAACAGAAGCATTGATTAAAGACATACAAATTCTATTGAACGAAAAATAAACCAGTTATTATGTTGAATCCGGTAATACAAAAAAACGACAAGAGAGCAGGAGCTCTAATCATAGTTCTCTCTTTGATTGTTTTCGTGGCTGTGGCCCTGCTTTCCAGGCTAAAATTGGAGCTAGATTTGGGCTTCGACGTGCATATCTTCGCAACCGTAAATGCACTGATCAATTCTACGGTATCGGTATTGCTTTTGGCCGCCCTGGTGGCCGTGAAAAACAAGAAATACCTCATGCACAAAAAACTCATGCTGGCCGCCATGTTACTTTCTGCGTTGTTTTTGGTTTCCTACATCGCACATCACCTTCTTTCCGACCCAACACCCTACGGTGGGGAAGGCACGTTGAAAACGTTG
>JBIJBG010000274.1:0-2936 GCA_044345355.1 Flavobacteriales bacterium | reverse complement strand
CTGCTCGTTACCCATATTTTTTTGGCTGCCGTTATTCTTCCGTTTATTCTGTACACGGTTTATCGCGGGCTTACGGGGGAATTCGCCCGACATAAAAAAATGGGAAAAATGACCTGGCCTGTCTGGTTTTATGTTTCGGTAAGCGGAGTATTGGTTTACCTGATGATTTCTCCATACTATGGTTAATTGAATACCTTTGGGGTATGAGAATGAACGCAATAAAATGGATACTGACTGCCCTCGTTTTTTGGAGTGTTTTGCAGGATTCTTTTTCACAATGTGTGATGTGCCGCTCGGCCATTGAGGGAGACAAAGACGCTGCGGAAGGCTTCAACAGCGGAATTATTTATCTGATGATTATTCCGTACGTTTTTTTGGCGGGCACCTTGTATTATGTCATAAAACAGCGTAAACGGCGCAAAGCGGAAGGAAACGAGTAAACCGCTTTTCAATCCTCTAAAAGTACCTCCAACATTTCCGTTTTTATCGGTTTGTTTTTCAACTTTTGATTAATTCTTTCGGTTATTTTTTTCAGAAATTCCGGGTTTTTTCTGATGGCGTAAAATGCCAGATCCAGGAAGAGCCGGATGCCGATGAGCAGCAGTGCGCTTATAACGTGTGCTCCCGGTATGAACAGGAAAAAACCCATTGAAATGGTAGCGGTTTGTTGAATGAGAATTCTTACATAAGGCTGAAAAAACAGATTTTGCACGGTAACGGAATGAAAGCGGCCGGGCAGAAAAAAATGGCGCAGCGCTTTTGAAGTCTGAAAAAACGAAATCATAAGTACCGCAAACACCATATCCTTTTGTGAAAGGATGTAGGCAAAATTTTCCATTAACCGAAACCCGTTTTTTATGGCTGGATTTACGTCTTCGAAAAAACTAAAAACCATGACTGATTGCCCTGCCACGAAGAGAAAATAATGAAAAAGGAAAAAAAGCAGGATGCCCGGACGGTTAAATTCGGGCGTCTGTTTGACAACCTCGGTGTGTTGCCTGTGACCCAACCGTATAACGAATAAAAGTTTAATCAGGTGAATCAGCCCGATGATGATGGTTTCAAAAAAATAGGCGAAAATCACTCCGAGCGGGTTCCAGTCCATCAGCAATAATCCCGCCAGCATGCCCAAAGCGGTGAGCCAATACAGGTGATTTCCCCAAGAGGGAAAAAAGTATTTCCAAAAGGAGAAGGAGCGCAGATTCATGAATGATGACAAAACAGAATTATCCGGGAAGGTAGAAACTTAATTCAACATGAAGAAAGAGGTTACCTTTGGCAAGTGGATTTTATTTTCCTGGGCAAAATATAACCGAAAATAATGCTAAAACCACGTTATATTCAATAAAAAATGAACTTACCTAAATCATTCAACCCCTGGCATGATCTGAACCCGGAAACCGGATCAGATAAGATAGTCAGATGTCTGATTGAAATTCCTAAGGGCAGTAAAGTCAAGTACGAATTAGATAAGGAATCCGGGCTGCTGAAAATGGATCGTGTGTTATATTCGTCGGTTATGTATCCGGCCAACTACGGATTTATTCCGCAGACGTTGGACGGTGACGGTGATCCGCTGGATATCCTGGTAATCTGTTCAGAAACCGTGGAACCGCTGTGCCTTATGCGTGCGCAAATCATCGGGTTTATGCACATGATTGATTCCGGCGAAACTGACCGCAAAATCATTGCCGTTGCGGCCGACGATATCGCCTGGAATTTCATTTTGGATATCGGTCAGTTACCGCCACATACCACCAAAGAAATTCAGCGTTTTTTTGAGGATTATAAAATTCTCGAAAATAAAAACGTACTGATCGAAGAATTTGGAAATGCGTCACAGGCCATGGAAGTAATCGCCGCCTGCAGAGAGAACTACCGCCGGCGATTCAGCGAAAAAGAATAAGCCGTAAAATTCGGATGTAATTTAATTCGGAAATCGGGAAAGAAATTACTTCTTTTTGACAGCCGGTTGACTTTTGGCGACAGCCCATTTTGATGATCCGTATGCGATAAGTCGGTTTATTCCGAATCCTATGGCCAGAGCCATTCCGGGATAAATAGCCATGTGGTATCGGGCAAAGTCAATCCATATAAATTGTGCCATACCATACACCATCACCAGAAAGGAAAATAAAAGCACCATCTTTCCGCTGACGATTTTATCTTTTAAGAATTGACGAACTCCGATCCATGCCATGGAAATTAAACCGACCAGCATGAAAAAACCGTCCAGGATATTGCCTTTAAAGGGAAGAAGCGTGCCCAGGGTACCGTAGTATTTCTCGGGATTTTCTACCACAAAATTACGGCGGGTAATCAGTGACATGGCCTTCTCCGGTTTTTTGAAAGTAACTTCCGAAAGAATTTTTCGGGTCTGCCGGTTTTTGGCCATTTGGGAATTGGCTCTGCGGCGAAAGAATTCATCCACGGAAAGTTGAATTACTTTCACTTTTTTCACTGTATCGCCCTGCACTTGCGGATTGAGTTGAACAAAAATTAAGGGCCCGAGAGAGGCAATAAGCAAACCGCTGATGACAAGAGAAAGTAATCCTTTTCCGAAAGCGGATTGCATTCCCTTTTCTCCTTTTTTACGCCCCATAAGCATGGCCAATCCCGCGAGCGGAAATACGAAAAGGCAGACATATCCGAACATGGCGGCATTCAATTTAGAGGCTACCGCCAAACCGAACATCACTCCGGTGACCGCTGCGGAAACCAAAATTTTCCACCATGCATCCCGCTTAAAAACAAGTTGCATGTTCAGGGCTAAAAATAGCACGGCCAACACCCAAAAAAAGATGGAAGGAGAATCGAGTCCCGCGGCTATGTTCACAGAAAAATATAATTTATTGGCCAGAAGATAAACGGAAGCGATGAACCCACTCCAGAAGTTGAGAAAAAGCCACCCCGTGAGAAAGACCAACGCAATGCCC
>JBIJBG010000268.1:0-3011 GCA_044345355.1 Flavobacteriales bacterium | reverse complement strand
TTTCTACGTTAGATAACGGAAACGGCACATTCACGATTACGTATTCAGACGGAAGCACGTTCACCTCGGGCAACCTCACCGGTCCCCAAGGTCCAATCGGTTTAACGGGTCCTCAGGGCGTGGCAGGTCCCGTCGGTCCTCAGGGAGCGACCGGTGTAGGCGTTGTTTCTACGTTAGATAACGGAAACGGCACATTCACGATTACTTATTCGGACGGCAGTACGTTTACTTCCGGCAACCTGACAGGTCCTCAAGGTCCTGTTGGTTTAACAGGTCCTCAGGGAGCGACCGGTGTAGGCGTTGTTTCTACATTAGACAACGGAAACGGCACATTCACGATCACGTATTCAGACGGCAGTACGTTTACCTCGGGCAACCTGACCGGTCCCCAAGGCCCTGTTGGTTTAACGGGTCCGCAGGGCGTCGCAGGACCTGCCGGCCCACAGGGAGCACAGGGTGTTGAAGGTCCTGTCGGTCCCCAAGGTCCCACATGGAATATTACCGATCTGAATTTTAACGGTCAGGGAAATGCTGTGCTGACTACCGATCAGCCCCAAACGTTTACGTCCCCCGTGAAGGCATGGCTACTCACGGGAAATGCCGGAACCAACCCGCCTGCCGATTTCATAGGTACTACCGATAATAACCATTGGGTAATCCGCACCAACAATATAGAACGCGCCCGGGTGCTGAGCACCGGCAATGTGGGCATCGGCGAGGTGAATCCTGTGGATCGCCTTCAAATTTCGAACGGGAATACCCGCATCGGTGAGTTAAACACCACCGCCGGATCCGCAGGGTATGGAAGGTCTCTCTTTTTTTCCGGAGGCAATGCTTTCGGCGGTTTCGACAGCGATAATTCCGACCCGCTTTATTTTGCACGATTTAATTCAGCGGCAGATGTATCGCAACTTCATTTGATAATAGGAGATAATAACGCATATGGAGGGTCTTCCGTGGATGCTTTTGTCATAGGAAACAACGAGGCCGGGACATGGTTTCCCAAGGTTACGGTCCGTTCAGACGGAAAGACCACCATTACGCGTGACGGGGTTGGCGAATGTTGCGGAAACGATGCCACACTGGCCTTAGCTGATAACGTAGCTTCTGGTCGGAGGGCGTCAATTTCTTTCCACAATTTGGGAGAAGCGGAAGGTACAATAACTCTTACCCAGGAAGATAATACGGGAGTGGGACTAACGGCAGGACTTTCCAACAGGAGAATACGTTTTTTCGATAATCAGACGCAAGGTTTAGGTCTTCAGATTTCAGGCAATCTGTGGTATGGAATTGGCAACTCCAGAACTCAGACGAGGGATAATGCCGGAATTCAAGGAAATCAAGGGGCACAATCCGGTTTTTATGAAACTTCTAATCCTCAGAACTACCCCGCGGGTGCAAACAGTTGGTGGCATTTAATCGATGTTAGGCATAGTAACAATGGCAACAACTTTGCCATGCAGTTTTCCGGCAGTTTTTTTGATCAGAAATTGTTCATGCGCAAAACCAATAATAACGGAGCTACCCCCTGGAACAGAATAGTTAATTCCGCAGATGCCAACGCATCCAGCGGATATCTTATGATGGATGTCGGATTTAGGAATAATTCTCAAGAGGGATCTATTCAGGCGAATATTGTAAACGGGCAATTGGTTCTTACGGGATTTAATGAGGGCGGAGGGAATTTAGGATCCTGGCATGTTCTTAATGGCGTGGCCAATGCCAAAATCATGGTTCTGATAACCAATGATGACACCGGAAACTGCGGAACAGCGCGAATTAGTTCAACGCGTATGTTAACAGTCAGTAATAATGCCGGAGCTCAATCTCAACCAACCGATATGGGTTGCAGTGGGTCTGATGGGAATAATATGACTTTTTATATACTCTTTAATCCTTTGTAACCAATAATCCAATAATAAAATGAACCCCGTATTCACCAACAACCTGTTTCTTGTAAAAGAGCACGTGGCACTTTTTAAAGCGGCCAATAATTTTGATATTTATGATCCGGCTTCCAGCAAGCCTGTTTTGTTTTGCCGGGAACCTAATCTGGGTATTTTTACTAAGATTTTCCGCTTCAGCGAGTACAAGCGGATGACGCCATTTGAAATCGTCATTACCGATACGGAAAATGCCGTTTTACTTACCGTGAAGCGTGGATTTACTTTCCTGCGCAGTCAGGTGGAGGTTTTTAACGGGGAAGGCATACTGATAGGCAGATTCAGGCAGCGACTCCTTTCCATCGGGGGGAAATTTGACGTGCAGGATGCCTCGGGAAATCCGATTTGTCGGCTTGAGGGAAAATGGACCGGATGGAATTTTTCATTCAAGCGCGACGAAAAGGTACTTGCCACCGTATCCAAAAAATGGGCGGGCATAGGCAGGGAGTTGTTTACCTCTGCAGACAATTACATGATTGCCATCGATGAATCCGTAACCTCGGATGATGAAGCAAGACCACTTATTCTCGCTGCTGTGATGTGCATCGATATGGTGCTGAAAGAATAATTCTGTTTTTTTACTCCTTTGTCCAAGAAGGTTTTAAGTCAGTAATCCTTCATTTTCTAAAATGTAGCTTTTCGCAGTTCTTTTTTTGCAAGACCTGATTTTGGTCATTTTTTGCGTTGCATCGCCTTCCCTAAATTTGCTTCATTAATTAACCATTTCAAACCAGAAAACGTATGAACAATTTGGCGAAAAGGGGATCGTTGTTCCCTACATTCAATTCTCTGTTGGATGACTTTTTCAGTAAGGATGTATTTGATTGGAATTCCAGAAATTTCTCAGATTTGGGGAGTACCTTACCTTCCGTAAATGTGGAAGAAACAGATTCGGAATTAAAGATTGAGTTGGCTGCTCCCGGCTTGAAAAAAGAAGACTTCAAAGTGAAGTTGGATCATGATGTGCTGACGATTTCCTCAGAAAAGAGTGGGGAAAAAGAAGAAAAGCGGCACAATGGAAGTTTTACCCGACGTGAGTTTAATTATTCCTCCTTTCTCAGGTCATTT
>JBIJBG010000266.1:0-3016 GCA_044345355.1 Flavobacteriales bacterium | reverse complement strand
TTACTGCTTTGTCTCGCATTGGTAACTTTGGATTTATTTCTGTCAGCATATTTATTTGTCTAATTATTACTCTCGTTTTCGGTTTAACGGTCTGTCATACGGTTGCCACTAACTTGTTTATTGGCGCACCAAAGGTGCGCCAATCCATCCAATTTTGCAGAGATAAGCGCACCTTTGGTTCCTTTTATTTTTTTGGTTTAATTTTACTCAGTCAAATGTAAAAGCCAAAATCCATATGAACAAATAAATTTTACCATGCGCTGTTTTGGTGGGGGAGGAAGTTTGGTAAAAAGAAGGAGCCAAGACCCCGATTCCCGATAGCTATCGGAATCGAAGCATCCCGCCGATGGCGAGATACTCCGAAATCGCCACCGCACCAAGCGGAAAACCTTTAGAGGAAATTCGATGACGTCAAAAATTAGTAAGCGAAATAGGAAACGTATGACTACAGTATTTATGAGCATAATTTTAATGCTGACAAGTTGTTTACAAAATGGTTCACAAACAAAAACGGGCGGAAGACTACCTGAAGATCCTGAGCATCATATTAAAGATAACTCAAACACTACTAAACACGACAGCACAATCCTTTACACGGGTTGGTATTATATCGTAGACACTGACAATGGTTTTAAACGAAAGCTGGAAAAATCAAGCGAAACATTTTTTATTAACCCAAAACCAATCGTTACAGCGAAGAACTTTACGACATTTGAAATTTACGAAAGTAAAGCAGGCGGCCAAAAATATGTTGGACTTACCATGCGACTTGATAAAATAGGAACCGAAAACTGGAGTGTTGCGACAGGGAAAGCAATCGGAAAACAACTTGCCTTTATTCTTGACGACAGACTTTTACATGTTGCTGAAGTAAACTCACAAATTACTGCAGGGGTGACAGCGTTAATTCGTGAAGACTATTCAAAAGCAGAACTTGAAAACATAAAAACAAGTATTGAAAGTGAGAAGTAATTTGGCACGAAAATTTTCGGACCACAAGAATCCCGAACCGCTAACAGGCATTTGGCAAAAAAGCGGGTTCAGTTGTTAATTGAACATTCTATCCTGTATCGGAAGCCATGCACCTAACAGCTACCTCTCTCCGGTCTTTTGTTTCTTTTCTTTCTCACACAACGCAGCAGAAAGCCGTTTAAAATAAAATTTTCATGCATCAAATGGGTGAGATTTATTCGAGATCAACAGAACAGGTTGATAAATCAGCAGAACATACAGCGTAATTTCAATTCTTCACGCACCTTACGGAAATGCCTTCCCCTTTGGCATGATCTACCCGCGTCACGCTGCCGTCGTAGTAATTCAAGATACGGGCCCAGGCCGTACCCGGAAGATTTTCGTCGCTGCTCCACCAAAGCCCGTTACTGCCCATATACGAAAAAGGATTCCATAGGGGAGTATCGAAGCGCATGCCGCCGGGCAACCCCGAAAAACCGCTTTCGTTGGTAGCTCCTCCATTTGGCTCTGCCCAATACTGAATGCCTGTGGTCTTCATCTTTCCGCCTGCCGTCAGACTTTCATCACCTAACACACCCGACACGTGCGCCGAATCCAAAAAGTGAATCAGGGTATCCCAATCTGCGTTAGAAGGCACGTGCCAACCCGTAGGACAAATATTTCGTGGATCGGTTACGGCATACCACGAATAGAGCCTTCCGTAGGGGTTTTCAAACGTGGCATCGTTGAGGTAATGGGTGCTGGCTGCATTTCCGGATATCCATTGCATCTGCCATTCCGTGGCACCGGTAATGTAGGGAATGGTGTCCCCGTTGGCAAATACCCCGCTGCGCAAATTTTCCGCCATCCATTCCTGTTCGTTTCCCAAAACAACCGTAGCATACGTGTAGCCTCCATGCACCACGCCCTCACCCGGTGTGCTGAATTCGGCAGGGCCGTCCGGTTCGGAATCCTTCTGCTTTTTGCAGGATGAAAACGGAACCATCAGGACACCAAAAAACACCAAAAAATATGGCCGGTAAATCGGAAATTTGTGTTTCATGGTTTTGTGAATTAGTTCTTTACAAAGGTATTTTTTTCCTGAAAAGAATTAAACCGGTTATCTCGATTGTAAAACGGAACCTTTTCCTACACCAGGCAGAGTTACCGAAAGGGGGTTCAAAGCATGAAGACGTCTTGTTTTTAAGATTTACGCTCCCGTAATGATTTTAATTGTCCGTCAGGTGAAAATCGTCACTGCAGTAATCATATCCATTCATTCAGGGAAACAAACTTATAACCCCCAAAAACCGGAGGCGGTATAGGAAAGCCGGGGAATGGTTCACCCTGGTTTCTGTTTATTTTGCCGGGATGTAAACTTCATATCAGGCGCTTATTCTTTTGGGTTCGTTTTCATGGCAAACACGCCCGGGAATGGATTTCCCATCGAAGTAAAGGCGCCCCAGTGGGCGTGAAGTGAATCCTGTTCTTTGTAGCGCAGCATGGCTTTTCGTAGTGCAGTTGCCGGGAAAAAAGGCTGCGGGTTAAACAGTTCCTCTCCAAAAAGGCCCATCATGTTTTGGGTGGCGGCATCATCCACATTCCAGAGCGACATGATGACATTGGAGGCCTGCGCCTTGATGAACGATCGACCTAATCCGATGATGCCTGCGTCCAGTGTTTTTCCCAGGCCGGTCTGGCAGGCACTCAATACCACAATCGTTTCCGGCATCAGGCTGTCTCGTTGAATTTCGGCCGGTGTGAGGTAACCGCATTCGGCTTGTGGATTACCTCCGTAAAAAAGCAAAAAGCTTTTATTCATAGGATCCTCGCTATCTGAAAATCCGTGGGTTGCCAAATATATAAAGGCTGATTGTTTCATCAGATTGCGTATTTTATTTTTTTCGGCTGAATTTCCCGTAAACAACCTTGAGCCTACTTTCTGTGCCATCTGTACCGCTTCTTTCTGTGCTCCTGGCAAAGGAGAAAACCGTTCTGAACAACCGGAAAAATCAGGATTCCCTACAACCAACGGCCTTTCGGGGATGAAAAAACCCTGTTGTCC
>JBIJBG010000267.1:0-3016 GCA_044345355.1 Flavobacteriales bacterium | reverse complement strand
TGGGCCACCGTAGGCTCCTGCGCACAGGTAGGGAAAAACGTACACCTGAGCGGCGGCGTGGGCCTGGGCGGTGTACTGGAACCCGTTCAGGCTGCTCCCGTAATCATAGAAGACGGTTGTTTTATCGGTTCACGATGTATCGTAGTGGAAGGTGCCCATATTGAGAAAGAAGCTGTGTTGGGAGCCAACGTCGTGATTACCAAAAGCACTAAAATTATTGACGTTACGGGAAGCGAACCTAAAGAATACAAAGGCTTTGTACCCGCCCGAAGCGTAGTAATTCCGGGCTCCTACACCAAGAAATTTCCGGCGGGTGAATTTCAGGTACCTTGCGCACTCATCATCGGAAAACGCAAAGAATCTACCGATCTGAAAACTTCGCTCAACGAAGCCCTTCGCGACCATAATGTGGCTGTATAAACGTGAAGAAACAGCAGTCCATATTGGTTATCCAAACTGCATTCACAGGCGATGCCGTTTTAGGCACATCCGTATTAGAGACCTTGCGCGAAGCCAATCCTGAGGCAAGAATAACTTATCTGGTACGGGCGGGACATGCTTCCTTATTCGAGCATCATCCTTTCATTCACGAAGTTTGGGAGTGGAAAAAAACAGAAGGTAAAACCAAAGCACTGACGGATTTGCTCAAGAAAATACGAAGACAACGCTTCGACCTGGTCATTAATCTGCAACGGTATTTTTCCACCGGACTGCTTACTGCCTTTTCAGGGGCCTCAGAAACAAGAGGTTTCGCCAAAAATCCGCTTTCATTTTTGTTCAGTAAAAGCTATCCCCATGATATGCATGCTGGGTTACATGAAATACAACGGAATCATGCCCTGATTGAAGATTTGGCGCCCAAGCTAAACCCTCCGAAAATTTACCTTTCAGAGGCTGAAATGGAAAAAGCAATACCCTACGAAGGTTCGCTGGTTTTGGCGCCGGCATCAGTGTGGAACACCAAACAATGGCCTTCGGCTTACTGGAGCAAACTGATCAGCCTCGCGGCCGATACATTTCCTATTGTCCTGATCGGAGGTAAAAATGACCAAAATCTTTGCGAAGAAATTGCCGGAAACGCCGGTAAACAAGTTCAGATTTTGGCCGGAAAACTGAGCTTTACCGAATCTGCGGCTTTGATGAAAAATGCAGTACTTACGGTGTCCAATGACAGCGCTCCCGTTCATCTGGCTTCCGCTGTGAATGCTGCGGTTTTGGAATTATTCTGTTCCACCGTGCCTGAGTTCGGCTTCACTCCGCTTTCCTTAAATTCCCATTATATGGAAACTCCGCAAAAATTGGCTTGCAGACCTTGCGGGCTTCATGGCAAAAAATCCTGTCCGCTTGACCATTTCTCCTGCGGGAATACGCTCACTCCCGAATCCGTTCTGAAAAAAATCAGAGAAATTGCAGTACATTGACAGAGGCACTTTAACACTTCCTTAAACAAAACCCCGAAAGCCTAAACTCCTTTTATCGGGCATATCTTCTATTTTTGCAAGGAAGTAATACTGTATCATGAAACTATTTCTGAATATCTGTCGGGTGTTGGTAGGCACCCTGTTTATCATTTCCGGAATGATTAAAGCCAATGACCCCATGGGATTCTCCTACAAAATGGAAGAATATTTCACGGTATTTAAACTTACGGAAACCCGATTAGATACTACCTACACGCAACGTGATTTAACGCCCGAGGAAATAACGGCTGTACTCGATGGAAAATCCACGCTGAAACCCACCGATTACGCGGGTAATCCTATAGATCTCACCGCTCCCGGCGTGGAGAATGAATTTATGTACGTCAATGAGCCTGTAGTATCGGAAAGCACAAGCGAAAAAAAACACTGGTTTAATGATTTCTGTGATTTTATGTTCGGAAAAGCATTAGCCCTTTCGATATTGGTTTGCGTGGTAGAAATTCTTTTCGGGGCGATGCTCCTGCTGGGAATTTATATCCCTTTCACGTCGGTTATGCTCTTTCTCATGATTTTATTTTTCGGTTTCCTTACCTTCTACAGTGCATGGTTCAACAAGGTAACCGATTGCGGATGCTTCGGCGATGCACTTAAACTCACCCCCTGGGAATCTTTTTGGAAAGACGTGATTTTGGGCTTGTTTATTTTACCCGTTCTCTTTTTTGGGAAACGCCTCCAGACGGAGCAATTTGATATTCATGAAATCTGGGTTTCCACAGTGGCTTCCATAGGGGGCCTTCTGGTTTCAGGGTTGGTATTTAACTGGTACCTGCCAGGGTTTTTCATTTTAGTTCTGGTTTTGGTTAGAATCGTGGCGCACTTCAGCCTCAAGAAACATCTGATGAAAAATGCGGTACTCATTACAGTTCCGCTGATTCTATCCGGATGGTTTACAGCACACTGTCATCAACATCTTCCCGTAAAAGATTACCGTCCCTGGGCCATCGGGAATATCATTACCGAAAAAATGAAAGGAGAACCGGAATTTGCGAACGTATACATGATATACAAAAACAGCAAAACGGGAGAAATAAAGGAATATCTCGCCATCAAAAACACTGACGGCAATCCGGTCAATGATTTCACCTGGATGACGGAGTCGTTTTTGGCCGAAAATGAATTTGTGAATCAGCGAAAAGAAATCATCAAACCATACGTGGAAGCTCCCATTCATGATTTCACTTTGGAAAATAAGGAAACCGGAGAAGAATATGCGATGGATTTCGTGAAAAATCCGGGCCTTAAATTCATGCTTGTGGCATATGATTTAACCAAAACAAATACCGCGGTTCAGGACAAGGTAAATGCATTGGCTGCCGAAGCGCAGAAAGCAGGCATGGAATTTATTGGTGCGACGGCCAGCGGTGATCTGATGGAAGACTTCCGACATCAGTATCAGAACAGTTTCCCCTATTATGTAAATGATGCCACTTCACTAAAAACCATCATCAGGTCCAACCCGGGTCTGGTACTAATAAAAGACACCATGATCTTGGATATGTGGCACTACAATGACTTCCCTTCGTTTGATGAAATCC
>JBIJBG010000013.1:0-22204 GCA_044345355.1 Flavobacteriales bacterium | reverse complement strand
AGCTGAATCTGCCCGCCATTTACGGACAGGCATCCGCCTTTCTGAAACACGCCACCGGCGAATACGAAAATCTGGCGGCTTTCCTCAGGGCTCAGATAGACGGCCTGCAGGTAGCCAAAGCCCTCCTGCGCATCAAAAAATAAACTTCGGTTTGTTTAAGATTATCTTTAAAATTTGCGCTTTAAGTAAAACAAAAACCGCCCGCATCCGTTTCGTTTGCAGGCATTAAACCAAATACATCATGAACGAGATTCCCAACGGATTTTCTAAACTGTCCAAAATACAGTTTGCCGACCCGGAAACCGTAAAAGCCGAACTCATGTCGTACTGGCATGCGGACCCGGAAAAACAAAAAGTATTTGATGAGTTTTCCGAAAATACCATCACCAATTTTTACTTTCCCTTCGGCGTGGTGCCCAACTTCATGCTGAATGGGAAAAACATGATGATTCCCATGGTCATTGAGGAAAGCTCGGTGGTGGCGGCAGCCTCCAAAAGTGCCAAATTCTGGGCAGACCGGGGAGGCTTTCGGGCAGAAGTGATTTCTACGGTAAAAATCGGGCAGGTGCACTTCATCTGGACCGGAAAAAAAGAAATCCTGACGGCTCAATTTGCCCACCTGAAAAACGAGCTGCTCACCCAGACCAAGCACATTACCGCGAACATGGAAAAACGGGGGGGCGGCATTCTGGACATTGAATTAGTGGATATGACCGAGTTTGAACCGGGATACTATCAACTGAAAGCTTCTTTTGAAACCTGTGATTCCATGGGAGCCAATTTCATCAATTCCTGCCTGGAGGAATTCGCCCTCATCCTGAAAGATTACGTAGCGGAACATGCGGCCTTTGAGAGCGAACGCAACGTCACGGTGATCATGTCCATCCTGTCGAACTTTACGCCGCAATGCGTGGTAAAAACATGGGTGGAATGTCCCATTCCCGATTTGGGCACTTTTGATGACGGTTTAACGGCGGAGGAATTTGCCCAAAAATTCGCCAAAGCAGTGAAAGTAGCCCAGGTGGACACCTACAGGGCCACTACCCACAACAAAGGAATATACAACGGAATAGACGCCATCGTGCTCGCCACCGGAAACGATTTCCGTGCGGTGGAAGCCTGCGGACATACCTATGCATCGCGCCACGGAAAATACGGCAGTCTGAGCGAAATTGACCTTTCCGACGGCATGTTCCATTATTCCATCACGGTGCCCATGGCGCTCGGCGTGGTAGGCGGCCTCACAGCCCTGCATCCGCTGGCCCGGCGATCCATCGAAATGTTGGGAAATCCTTCCGCCCCCGAGCTGATGATGATTGCCGCCGCCGTGGGTATGGCCAACAACTTTGGAGCCCTGAAATCACTTACCACCACGGGCATTCAGAAAGGGCACATGAAAATGCACCTGCTGAACATTCTCAATCATTTTGAAGCATCGGACGCCGAAAAAGAGGCCGCGGTGGAGTACTTCAAAACACACAAAGTATCCTTCAACTCCGCCCGTAGTTTCCTGATTGCCTACCGGGAGGAGCTGATTAAAACCGGAGTGAAAAAAGCCGAAGAGGTAAAAACCGATATTTAAACCGTTTTTTTCATTTTTGGCTGTCCAGGCGGCAATCTTTCAGCAGAACGGCATGAACGGGGAATACCAAAGAAAAGCACACGGCAAATTTTTAATCACCGGAGAATATCTGGTGCTCAAAGGGGCTGAAGCATTGGCGGTACCGCTGTCATTAGGGCAAAGCATGCTGGCCGTACCGCATGAAGGCAACGCCATTTACTGGGAAGGTTTTGCGCCCGGGGGCAAATGGTTTGAAACGGCTCTTCATGCCGATACGCTGGAAGTGCTGGCCGGGCCCGACTCCGGCCAATCGGAACGGCTGGTGCGGGTAATCCGTGAAATCAGAAAACAAAACCCCGAATTCTGGAGACAGGGCGGCCGCTGGGTGCGTACCGATCTGGATTTTGATCCGGCCTTCGGTATGGGCAGCAGCAGTACCTTTCTATCTCTGTTGTGCGATGCGGCCGGTGTAGATCCGTTTCCTGTATTGCAGGCCACGTTTGGCGGATCGGGATATGACCTGGCATGCGCATTTGCCCAAGGTCCGCTTATTTATGCACTCGCTAAAAACGGACCCTCCGCAAGAACCATAAGCCTTTCTCCGGCAATTACCCGGCATCTCTTGTTTGTGTACAGCGGAGCCAAAATGGTATCCTCGGGCGAAGTAAAAAAATTCAACACCATTTCCGTAAATGAAACCCTGATTCAACGGGTGACGGAAATTACACGTGCCGCCGCCGTTTCCGAAAATCTTCATGAATTTGCCGGCCTCATGGGGGAACATGAACGGATACTTGGCGAAATTTTATCACTGCCCAGGCTTCAAACCCGTTTCCCCGACTTTGAGGGTACCGTAAAATCCATGGGTGCCTGGGGCGGCGATTTTTTTCTGGCCGTAGCGGAAGATGCGGAAAAAGCAGCCGAGTATTTTCGCGGCAAAGGCTTCCGGCCTGTTTTTTCATTCGGGGAGATTGCCATAATGCCGTAGTTTTTTACATTTGGGTATGAAAAATTCCAACCGATTTCTTTTTGTGCTTGGTCCGGCCTTTTTGTGCGGCTTGTTCTTTTATTCCTGCAAAAAAGAGGCAGACCAGGGGCCAAAACTGATTTTCAAATTTCAGTTTGACTCCACGCTGACCAGGCTGAATAACGTGGGCCAGCCATCCACCATTCCTAGCGGAAATGCGGCCCAGACACCCAAGTTCAATGTGCTTAGCGGGCATTACATTGAATTGGCGCCCACGGCTTTCACCGCACTGGGAACCGGAGCCGTGCTTTATCTGGCCGATGAGGTAAATGCCCCGAACGGTCAGTCCAGCCGGGCCATAGACCACAATAAATGCCGTCCCGTGGGCAACGGGGAAACCTTCTTCTCCATGCCTTTGAAAGATGTACCTGCGGGTACCTACGAGTGGCTCAGGGTATCTTTGGCCTATCAAAACTACGACATCAAATATGCCTTCACCAACCCGCTGAATCAAAGCCAGACGCTGTACGCAGACGGTACGGTTGCTTCCTTCATCGGATATAACACATACATTACCGATTACCGCATTAAAAATGAATCCATCTCCGTAAATGCACCAAAATTGCAGGGGTATTGGGGTTTTGAAACCACCGTACTGGGTACACCCTACACCACGACAGGACAGGCTCCTCCGGGTGCCATTACCGTGCCCAATCCCATTTTCAGTACCTCGCCCATTCCCTCCGGGTCCTGCGTGGTAACGGCGGCATTCAGTTCACCTTTGGTCATCAGCGGAAACGAAACGAAGGATGTGACCGTAACGGTTTCCATATCCATCAACCGCAGCTTTGAGTGGAACGAAGTGGTAGCAGACGGATGGTATCAGCCAGACAAGGGCGAAGTGCCCGTAGACATGGGTGTAAGGGGTATTTACCCTACCTGGCAATAAGAGTTTATTTGCTGCGGATGGCCTCCACCGGATCAAGCCGGGAGGCCGAGTAAGCAGGAATAATGCCCGAAACCAATCCGGTAATCACGGAAATGCTGACACCGATCAGTGCGTTCATGGGACTGAGGAGCATGGGAAACTCAAGCAGTTTAGTCGCAATAAGCGTAGCCAGAAATACCAGGAGAAGGCCCACCATACAACCGACTAAAGAAAGAACAACGGCCTCCGTGAGAAACTGAATGAGAATAAAATGCCGCTTGGCGCCTAATGCTTTTTGAATACCGATCATCTGAGTTCGTTCCTTAACGGAAACAAACATGATGTTGGCAATGCCGAACCCGCCGATAAATATGGAAAACATACCGATAAGCCAACCCACGATATTCAGCACCCCGAAAATGGCGTTGGTCTGGTTGGCCAGGATGGTGATTTCGTTTAATGAAAAATTATTTTCATCAATCGGTTTCAGCTTTCGGCTGCCGCGCATAATACCGGTCAGTTCGTCTTTCATGGCCTCCATGGTAATGCCGGGTTTCGCTTTTACCAAAATTTCGGTGAACATGTTCGGATTTTTCAGGTTGATGAGTGTGCGAAAAAAAGTGATGGGAACAAAAACGGCATCGTCGTTAAACCCGCCAAAAAGGCCTTTCCCTTCTTTCTTAAGCACCCCGATGACACGGATTTTGGCGCCTTTAAACACCAAATCGCGGTCAATGGCCCGCGACCCGGGAAAAAGATCATCGGCAATGCTTGCCCCAATTACAGCCACAGGCATGCCCATCCTGGCTTCACTTTCAGAAAAATAACGTCCCTCGCCCAGGGGAAAACTCCAGACCTCGTTAAATTCTTTGGAAATACCGTACACGGAAATACCTTCCCTGTATTCGTTGCGTGATTTCACCAATCCCGCGGACTGCGCCCGAAAGGCCATGGCACCTACGGTGGTGGAGCGGGATCTCACCATATCCAGATCGGCAAAATCAGGATTGGGCCGCCTCAGAAATTTCCACCAGGGATAATCGGGGCCCATATCCTCCCAGGCCCATTTACCGATGAAAATAACATCACTGCCCAGTGAGGTAATGCTGTCCTGCACACTTTTCCGAAGCGAATCAACTGCCGAGAGCACGGAAATAATGGAAAAAATACCGATTACGATACCCAGCAGCGAAAGTAAAGAGCGTAACTTATTGGCCCAAAGGGCCAACAGAGCGAACAAAAAACTTTCCTGAATCTGCCTGAAAAGCATGTGAGTATCTTTTGAAATATTTAAAAATTGCGCACTCCAAAGTACGGCCATTTTTTTCACTTTTGCTGCCTGATTAGACAATAAGCCGATATTTATCCACCAAGTAACAGAACGGACATCCAAAATGAATACCGAAGGAAGAAAAAAAATGAAACGGGCCCTGATTTCAGTTTTTGATAAAACCGGTCTTGCCCCGATTGCCGAAGAACTGCATCGAAAGGGAGTGGAAATTTTATCCACGGGAGGCACCCGGGAATTTTTAGAAAATATGGGTATTCCGGTGATTGCGGTAGAGGATCTGACCGCCTACCCTTCCATACTCGGAGGACGCGTAAAAACCCTGCATCCCAAAGTGTTCGGCGGCATATTGGCAAGGACGGAAAATCAGGGCGATCTGGCAGAGTTGGAACAATTCCAAATACCCGCCATCGATGTGGTAATCGTGGATCTGTATCCGTTTGAGAAAACCGTTTCCTCTTCCCCGGTTGCCCAGGAAATCATTGAAAAAATTGATATAGGAGGCATCTCGCTCATCCGTGCGGCAGCCAAAAATTTTCGGGATGTGCTCATTGTTCCCTGCGTAGACTGGTACGGATCCTTTTTCGAACTGCTACAGGCTGAAAACGGAGAAAGCACGATGGCTCAGAGACGTCGGTTTGCCGCGAAAGCATTTGAGGTTTCGTCGCACTATGATTCTGCCATTTTCAATTGGTTTAACCAAGATGAACATCTGCCGGCGCTGAAGATCAGCGAAAGCCGCTGCAAAACACTTCGCTACGGGGAAAATCCGCACCAGCAGGGATATTTTTTCGGCCACTTTGAAGACGCTTTCGACCAGCTGAACGGAAAGGAAGTCTCTTACAACAACCTGCTGGATATTGATGCGGCGGTGAACCTGATTGGCGATTTTGAGGAAACAGCCTTTGCCATTTTAAAACACAACAATGCCTGCGGAATGGCCTTAGATCCGGAGTTGAAACAGGCCTATCTGAAAGCCCTGGCCGGCGATCCTGTTTCAGCATTCGGCGGAGTTTTGATTACCAACCGAATCGTGGATTTGGCCACGGCGGACGCAATGAACAAATTATTTTTTGAGGTCATCATTGCCCCGGGATATGCACCTGAGGCACTGGAACTGCTGAAATCCAAAACAAACCGGATTATTTTGCTTCAGAAAAATATCCGTATGGCGGATACTTTGGTGCGGACTGCGCTCAACGGTTACCTGGTTCAGGACCGGGACGGCATCTCTGAAAACACGGAGAGCTTGAAATCCGTAACGGAAAAAACACCCGACGAACAACAAATTGCCGACTTGTTGCTTGCCGTAAAATTGGTAAAGCATACCAAATCCAATGCCATCGTATTGGCCAAAGACGGGCAGCTCATGGGTATCGGAACTGGCCATACCTCTCGTGTGGATGCACTGCGCCATGCCATTTCAAAAGCTGTCGAGGCCGGTCTTTCAATCGAAGGATCCGTGATGGCGAGCGATGCCTTTTTCCCTTTTCCGGACTGTGTACAGATTGCCCACGAAGCGGGCATAAAGGCGGTTATCCAACCCGGCGGTTCCGTTCGTGACAAAGACTCGGTGGATTACTGCAATACACATGGGATAGCCATGGCAGTAACGGGTATCAGACACTTCAGACACTGATATTTCGTCCAATCACGAATACACGGCTGAGTACAAAAAAATCGTAAATCAGGCATTTCCCGTTTTTTATTTGTTTTTGAGGGCAAAAAACATATATTTTTGCGCACGGGTTCGAGAAGAACTCCGCAAGAATGTTAAGTACTTGATTCCGTAATCGAAAAAGATAATCTGCCGTGGGTTTATTCGACTTTTTAACGCAAGAAATAGCTATTGATCTGGGCACCGCCAACACCCTCATCATCCACAACGATAAAGTGGTGGTAGATGAGCCCTCCATTGTGGCCATGGATGTAAAATCGGGCAAGGTAATTGCCATAGGGAAAGAAGCCCTGCTCATGGAGGGGAAAACCCCATCCCGAATAGAAACCATCAGACCATTGAAAGACGGTGTTATTGCGGATTTCTATGCCGCCGAGGAAATGATCCGGGGCATGATTAAAAAAATTACCCAGAAAAAAAACCTGATCAAACCCTCCCTGCGCATGGTCATATGCATTCCTTCAGGCATAACGGAGGTGGAGAAGCGGGCGGTAAAAGACAGTGCCGAACATGCGGGCGGAAAAGAAGTCTATCTGATTCATGAGCCCATGGCAGCTGCCATAGGCATAGGCATTGATGTGGAAGAACCAAACGGCAACATGGTGATTGATATAGGCGGAGGTACCAGCGAAATTGCCGTAATTTCTCTGGGCGGCATCGTCTGCGATAAATCCATCCGCGTGGCGGGAGATGATTTTAACAGCGACATCGAAGAGTACATGCGCAGGCAGCACAATATGATGGTAGGAACGCGCACCGCAGAGCGGATTAAGATTGAAGTAGGGGCTGCATTGTCAGAATTAGATAATCCTCCGGCCGAGTTCAAGGTGCATGGCCGGGACCTCATGACGGGAATTCCGAAAGAGCAGGCCATCAGTTATTCCGAAATTGCCTATGCCTTGGACAAATCGCTTTCAAAAATTGAAGCAGCCGTTCTAAGCGCATTGGAAATGACTCCGCCGGAACTTTCAGCCGATATTTACAAAACCGGCATCTACCTTACGGGAGGCGGGGCCCTGCTGCGCGGATTGGACAAACGCATCAGCCTGAAAACGAAATTGCCGGTGCATGTAGCCGAAGATCCCCTTCGCGCCGTGGCGCGCGGCACGGGAATCGCGCTGAAAAATATTGATCGTTTTACATTCCTGCTGAAATAATCGAACAGCTATAATACCCCCGGCATAAGCATGCATAATTTTGCCGAATTCTTCCGCAAGTACAGCAAAATCATGCTTTTTCTCTTTCTCCTGGGAATCAGTTTTTATTTTTTGTACCGCAATAATCAATACCAAAGGGTACTGATATTTAACGCAGCCAACCGGGTGGCGGGCAGTTTTTATTCGTTATATGCGGATATAAACGATTACTTGTATCTGAGGAGAAATAACCGACTCCTTGCCGAAGAAAATGCGGCCCTCCGTGCGCAATTACTGGCCGACAAATACAAGATTTATAACAAGTGGATCAACAGCGACACCACATACAAACAGGTTTACCGATACATTCCCGCCAAGGTGATCAACAACTCGGTAGATAAGGCCAACAATTATGTAACCCTAAACATAGGCCGCATTCACGGAGTTAAGCCCGACATGGGCATTATTTCTCCCGAAGGCGTGGTAGGCGTAGTGAAAAGCGTTTCCGACTATTTTGCGGTAGGAATTTCACTGCTTCACCGTAAAACCCAACTCAGTGCGCGACTGCGCGGATCGGAATTTTTCGGATCGCTTCAATGGCAGGGAACCGATGAAAATACGATGATGCTCGAATACATTCCCTCGTACGCCAAAATTGCGGCGGGCGACACCGTAGAAACAACCACGTATTCATCCATTTTTCCCGAAGGCTTACCGCTCGGAATCGTAAAAAGCTTTGACGTGGATTCCGATGAAGGCTATTTTCGCATCAAAGTAAAACCAAGCACCGAATTCCGCCGGCTCAATTCGGTGTATGTGGTTGATTTTATCCCCAAAAATGAACAGGAAAGTTTGGAAAACGAAGCCAAGAAAGGAGATGAAGAATGATTGGAAACCTGCTTCGTTATGGTATCACCTTTCTGTTTCTGATTTTTTTGGAAGTATTTGTGGTGGCTAAATTCAACATCCACTTTTATGTAAACCCACACGTATATATACTGTTCATCATCGTGTTGCCTGTGGCGACGGGAAGACATTTGATGCTTTTTCTCGGTTTTTTGATGGGATTTATGCTCGATCAATTCATGGGTACGGGCGGTTTACATGCATCTGCCACCCTCATCATGGCCTCACTGCGGGGAACGCTTCTAGGCGCCTTTGCACCCAGGGAAGCCTTTGGCAGAGAGCATTTTCTCAGTATTGAACGCTTCGGGCTGGTCAACTTCCTCCTTTACTGCGGATTCATGATTCTCATCCATCATTTTTTTCTTTTTCTTTTTGAATTATTCACCTTCCGAAATTTTTTATTCACGCTGCTGAGAACCTTATTCAGCGGCCTGCTATCTTTGGTGCTGATAACCGGGTTGCACATGCTGATCTCCCGCAAAAAAAGCACATGAAGGAAACTGGAAATAAGCAGTGGATTTTTGTATCAGTTTTCATGCTGTCGGGTTTTCTCTTTTTACTTAAACTCGCCTCTCTTCAAATTTTGGATGATGACTATAAAGGATATGCATACTCCAATGCCATACGCCGTGTGGTGCAATATGCGCCCAGGGGGTACATCCTGGACCGCAATTACGAATTATTGGTGTACAACGAGGTGTCTTATGACCTGATGGTAACCCCAAAAGAGTGTGGCGATCTGGATACCGCTGAATTCTGCCGTCTGGCTGATTTGAGCAAAGAGGATTTTATTAAATCCATGAACACTATCCAGAAATTGGTGAAGGAAAAAAAAATATCGAAAAGTCAGCCTGCTCCACTGGTAAAACAAATGTCTAAAGAAGCCGTGGCCGGTTTGGAAGAAAAAATGTACAAATACGAAGGATTTTACCTACAGCCCCGTATTCTGAGAAAATACCCAAAACCCATAGGTGCCGGAATTTTAGGATATATAGGCGAAGTAGATGATGCCACGGTGAAAGAAACCCCTTATTACCGTCCGGGAGATTATGTGGGCAAAAGCGGATTGGAAAAATCCTATGAATCGGTTTTGCGCGGAGTAAAGGGTGTAAAAAACCTTTTTGTGGACAACCTTAACAATCCCCGCGGAAGCTACATGGACGGAGCTTATGACACCGCTGCCACACCGGGCTTGAATTTGGTGAGCACACTGGATATCCGTATTCAAGAATACGGAGAGCAACTTATGCAAAATAAAAAGGGTTCCATCGTAGCCATAGAACCCGCCACGGGAGAAATTCTCTGCATGGTTTCTTCGCCCACCTACGACCCGAATCTTCTCGTTGGCCGCGGTATTAAAAAAAACTACCCCGATTTGGTTCTAGATCCCAACCTACCGCTATACAATCGGGCCATTCAGGCGGTTTATCCGCCGGGGTCCACGTTTAAACCGGTAACGGCTTTGGTGGCTTTGGATGAGGGTGTCATCAGCCCTTCCTTCGGCTTTCCATGCGGCGGGGCTTACAACCTTTGTGGACGGCCCATTCGGTGCACACACGCCGGAGGCGGACATGCAGCCAACCTGCGCGCAGCCATGGCCAATTCCTGCAATGCCTATTTCAGCCACCTCTACCGGCTTTCAGTAGATGCCAAGCGATGGGGAAATGTAAAATACGGCCAACAGCGGTGGAAAGAATACATGAATGCCTTTGGACTTGGCCACCCTACAGGGATTGACATTCCCAACGAAAAAGGCGGTAACATGCCTGATTCGGCATATTACAACCGAATGTACCACGGTTCCTGGAATTCCTGTACCTCGGTATTTTTAGGTATGGGTCAGGGCGAATTGCTGATGACTCCCCTTCAGATGGCCAACATGATGGCGCTGATTGCCAACAAAGGATATTATTGTATCCCCCACCTGGTGAAATCCATAGGAAATGATGATGAACATCCGCTGTTGGAAAAATACCGCCGAAAATTAAAAGTGGCCAACATTCCAGACAGCGCCTTCAACAGCGTAATTCTGGGCCTCATGGATGTGGTGGAGCGGGGCACGGGCCGGGTTGCCAAAATGGAGGGAATTGAAGTTTGTGCCAAAACGGGAACCGCCGAAAATTACCGGGTAGTGAACGGTGTGCGGGTAAAACTGCAAAACCATTCCATGTTTGTGGCCTTTGCGCCCAGAGAAAATCCAAAAATAGCCATAGCCGTAGCCGTGGAAAATGCCGGTTACGGCGCCACATGGGCAGGCCCGATTGCCAGTCTGATCATGGAAAAATACCTGACCGGTGAAATAAAAAGACCCGAATTGGAAAAACGCATGTTTGAAGGCAACCTTATGGAACTTAAAATTATACCCGATAAATCAAACTGATGCCATCCGAAAGAAGCATAAAACGAGAAGCCAAGGTGGATTGGGTGCCGGTCCTCCTGTATCTGTTTATCGTCGTTTTCGGATGGATGAACGTATATGCAGCCACACGGCCCAATGACGATGATGAATTATTCCGGTTTGCCACGGCCTACGGAAGACAGGCCACCTGGATCGGAATATCCCTGGTGGCGGCACTGGTCATCATGCTTTTCGACAGTAAGTTTTTTCCCGCCTTCGCCTATCCCATTTACCTCACGGGTATTTTCTTTCTGCTTGCCGTTTTGGTTGTTGGACAGGAAGTGGCCGGTTCAAAATCCTGGTTCGTAATTACCGAAGCCATCAAATTCCAGCCGTCCGAATTCGCCAAATTTGCCACGGCCATCGGTCTGGCCAAATTTATGGGTGAAAAAACGTTCTCATTTACCACCTCATCCCGTTTAAATAAAATTCAAGGGGACGATATAAAATCATGGCCTTTACTTCCTTTCCGACTCATCGGAATAAACTCACTGGAAGGCGGCTTTTCCATGATGTTGTTTTTGGTACCTGCAGCACTCATTCTACTGCAGAATGATACCGGCTCCACCATGGCCTTTGCGGCGCTTTTTCTCGTATTTTACCGGGAAGGGGTTACCGGTGCCATTCTGGTGGCAGGCATCATCATGGCTACCCTGTTTTTACTTTCTGTGGTGGTTGCTCAGGTATATCTTATCATTCCCGTGGCGGCCATTGGCATAATCATCTCGCTGTTATTCTTTTTCCGCAGATACTGGAAAATAGGCTTGCTGACTACCCTACTCACCTTACTTGCCGTAGGTTTTATCACGGGTTCCCGTCTTATTTTGGACAACCTGAAACCGCACCAAAAAAATCGGGTAGAAGTATTGATGGGGGTAAAAAAAGACCTGAAAGGCGCAGGATATAACGTAAATCAAAGTAAAATAGCCCTCGGATCAGGCGGCCTGACCGGAAAAGGATTCCTTCAGGGGACACAAACCAAATACCGATTCGTACCTAAACAATATACCGATTTTATCTTCTCGGCCGTAGGAGAAGAATGGGGATTTCTGGGTGCAGGCATGCTTATTCTCGCCTTTGTTGCGCTGCTTGTCCGCATCGTTTTGCGGGCCGAAAAACAACGCTCCCGTTTCAGCCGGATATACGGCTACAGCGTAGCATCCATTCTTTTTGCCCACTTTGCGCTGAATGTAGGAATGGCCATCGGCATCATGCCCACCATCGGCATACCCCTGCCCATGGTCAGCTACGGGGGATCGAGTCTTTTCAGCTTCACCATACTGCTGTTTGTTTTCATAAAATTAGACAGCAACCGGTCGGATGTGCTGGGATAAACACAAAACCAATCAGACATCCTTTTTAAACAGGCCTGAAATCAACCCTGCCTGAACATTCATTCAATTCATCGACAGGCTCATGGGATATGCCCGTGTTCTTTCCGTCGCAAAGTGTACCTTCGCTGGAAATTGACAGGGTTGAAACGCGCGTATCCTTTCCTGCTATCCATCGCTTCAGGGCTGCTTTTTTCGGCAGGCTGGCCGGCATCGGGTTTCCCGCTGTTGTTAATGACGGCTTTTGTACCTCTGTTCTTTGCTGAGAAAAAAATCAGCGAAACAGGCGGTTTTTTCGCTCCCGTAAAGGTTTGGCTCAGTTCTTATCTGGCCTTTTTCATCTGGAATCTTCTCACCACATGGTGGGTGTATAACAGCTCACCCGAAGGAGCCGTGATGGCGGTTGTATTCAATTCCCTGTTTATGTCGTGGGTGTACTTTCTGGTGTACCTCACCCAAAAAAAACTGGGCGAAAAAGCAGGCGCATGGGCTCTTCCCATTTACTGGCTCGGATTTGAATACCTACATATGAACTGGGATCTTTCCTGGCCCTGGCTTACTCTGGGGAACGGATTCGCTGCATTTCCCGAATGGGTGCAGTGGTATGAATATACCGGTACGGGCGGCGGAAGTCTCTGGATATTAATCGTGAACCTATTCCTTTTTAAGATAATTCAACAATGCACACGCCGAAATACCATTTCGGCACTTCTGCTGATTTTACTTCCCCTCATTGTATCACTCAGCATATACTACAACTACAGTGAGCAGGGGAAAGAGGTGACCGTGGCAGTCATTCAACCGAATGTGGATCCCTGGAACGAAAAATTCGACAACAACAGTCAGGAACGGCAATTCTTCAGGCTGCTCTCGCTTACCGGACAGGTGGCGGATTCCTCCACGGATTATATCGTATTTCCGGAGACGGCCCTTCCCTTTGGCTTCTGGAATTTCCAAAAAGACTCCCTGCCCGAATTTCTTTCCTTCCGCCAATTTCTAACCGATCATTTTCCGAAGTCCAAAATGGTGTTGGGGGTGAGTTATCTGGAAATGTTCACCCCGAATCACCAGTCCGAAATTCCTGTTTCTGCAGTACGTTACGGTGATTCTGAAAAATATTACGAAGATTATAATTCCGTGGTGCAGGTGGATACCTCCTTTTTCATTCCCATTTACCACAAGTCTAAATTGGTTCCCGGGCCCGAAGCCTTTCCATTTGCCCGGTACCTGATGCCGTTCCAACAAAAATTGTTCGGCAATCTGGGAGGGATGATCGGCAATCTGGGCAGACAGAAAGAACGCACCGTATTTACCGCTCCTGAAGACAAAACAATGGGCATAGGGCCGATTATCTGCTACGAAAGCATCTACGGCGAGTTTGTGACCGAATACGTGCGCCGTGGGGCTAAATTGCTCTTTATCGTGACCAACGACGGCTGGTGGGAAGACACACCGGGCTACAGGCAACACTTTCAATATGCGCGTCTGAGGGCAATAGAAACGCGACGCAGCATTGCCCGTTCGGCCAATACGGGTATTTCGGGATTTATCAACCAGCGGGGAGATGTCGTGGCAAGCACAACTTACTGGAAGCAGGATGCTCTGCAGGCTACCCTAAAAGCGGATGAACAGATAACCTTTTACGTGGAAAACGGAGATTATATCGGCCGCACGGCTGTTTTCACGGGATTTTTCCTGATTATATACGCCTTTGTAAAAGGCTTTCTGCAGAAAAAAAGAATACAGTAGTGAAACACCCTGAACTCCATATCACTTCACGCATTTGCATTCGCGAAGGTGTGGTCACGCTGAACGGAAAACGAGTTATGGAAAATCACGGACAAGAACCTGATGTATTTCTTCGTGAGGCCTATGATCTTTGTGCGGTTTCCTACCCCAAGTTTTTCAAAATGGACAACCTTTGCAAACTGGCCTTTGTTGCGGCGGAGCTGCTTCAAAAGGAAACGAACTGCAAAGAAAAATACGATGACACCAGAAAGAGCCTGATTCTGCAAAACAATGCATCCTCCCTGGATACCGACCTGAAACATATCCGAAGTATTGAAAATCCGGACGCCTATTTTCCTTCTCCGTCAGTATTTGTATACACCCTGCCCAATATTGCCGCGGGTGAAATTTGCATCCGTAACCGAATAAAAGGCTATACGGCTTTTTTTATCTTTGATGCTTTCGAGCCTGAATTTTTGTTTGAACAAGTCTCCCGGCGATTTCAAAAAAATGAGACCGATGCGTGCATTTTCGGAATCACCGAGTTTCTGGGAAACCAATACGAAGCTTGTTTGTTTATGGTAGAAAAAGAAATGAAAGGAATCCCGTTCTCGACGGAAAATATGAAAACAACATACGCAAACACCTGATCATGGAAAAAACAACACTCATTGAACAACTCAAAGGACAAATCATTGTTCAGCTTAATCTGGAAGGTATGCTGGCATCGGACATTGATTCGGAAGCTTCGCTTTTTGGAGACGGATTGGGTCTGGACAGCATTGATGCCTTAGAACTAATTGTCCTGCTGGAAAAAGAATACGGCATCAAAATTGAAGATCCGAAAGAAGGAAAAAAGATATTTCACAGTGTAAGCTCCCTGGCCGATTACATTTTGGCCAATCAACCCGGATAAATGAAAGTATACATTACGGGAATAGGCGCCATTTCATGCATCGGCAACAACGTGGGGGAAATGCTTGCATCCCTGCGTGCCAAAAAACACGGCATAGGTCCCATTACCCGTTTGGATACCATTCATGCTGCCTATTTACCGTGCGGAGAAGTAGTTCTTTCGGATGACGATTTGTACCGGGAGTTGGATATTTCACCTGAAAAAAAACACAGCCGTTCGTCATTGCTGGCGATGAAAGCCGTAAAAGAAGCCATGGAATCCTGCGGAGGAGTCTTTTCAGAAGCGATAAAAACCGGCTTCATATCCTCTACCACGGTGGGTGGTATGACGGCAACCGAAAACTTTTATTATGCCTTTGAAAATCGGCCCGAAACCCGGGACTGGATAGACAAACTGGATTGTGGAGACAGCTCCCGTGATGTGGCTGACTATTTCGGACACCGGGGGTTTATGACTACCATCAGTACAGCCTGTTCTTCTTCTGCCAATGCCATTATTCTGGGTGCCAACATGATAAAGGCAGGTCTTTTGGATCGTGCGGTCTGCGGAGGTTCCGACGCGCTTTCTAAATTTACCATTAACGGATTTAATTCACTCATGCTTTTGGAGCAGGAGCACTGCCGCCCCTTTGACAAAGAAAGAAAAGGCCTGAATCTGGGCGAAGGAGCCGGTTTCGTTATTTTGGAAAGTGAAAAGCTGTTGAAGGAAAGAGGTCGAAAGCCCTTGGCTGAATTGGCCGGTTACAGCAATGTGAATGACGCCTTTCACCAAACCGCATCCTCCCCTGATGGTGCAGGAGCCCGAACTGCAATGAATAATGCGCTGAATATGGGCGGTATTTCTGCTGACCGGGTGAGTTACATTAACGTGCACGGTACCGGCACCCCCAATAACGACGAAAGCGAAGGAAAAGCCATGATGGCCCTCTTTGATACGGTCCCTCCCTTCAGCAGTACCAAATCGTACACCGGCCACACACTGGCTGCAGCCGGAGGAATTGAAGCCGTAATTTCGGTTTTGAGCCTTCAAAACGGCGAAATATTTCCTAACCTCAATTATAAAAACAGAATGGACGACATGACCTGTGATCCGGTTACCCGGCTGATGACAGGGCAACAGCTGGATTATATTTTATCTAATTCCTTTGGGTTCGGAGGCAACAATACATCCCTCCTATTCAGAAACGTGTAAGCATGTACATCACCGGCTACGGAAATATCTCGCCTCAACTCACGCACGACGGAGCTTCCTTTTTGCAAAAACCCGTTTCCTTCCCCGGAAACCGACTCTTTTGTCAGGAGCCCGATTACAAACCGTTTATCGGGCCCGTGCAAATCAGGCGTATGGGACGCATCGTGAAAATGGGCATTACCTCGGCCAAGCTTGCGCTCGCAGAAGCCGGAATTGAAAATCCTGATGCCATCATCGTGGGTACGGGACTCGGGTGTCTTGAGGACACCCAAAAATTTCTACGCATCATGCTCGATGATGCAGAACAAACAGCAGCCCCTACACCTTTCATTTCCAGCACGCACAACAGCGTGGCGGGCGCCATCGCCCTGCAGCTGAAATGCCTGGGATACAACTACACTTACGTACACCGGGGCTTCTCATTTATGTCGTGCCTGCTCGACGCTAAACTTCAGATGGAACTTTATGGTGCAAGCCATGTATTGGTGGGCGGCATCGATGAAATGACTGATTCAAAATACAAGCACAATAGCCTTATCCGTAAATGGAATACCCGCACGCCAGATACGCTGAGCGCCCCTGACTTTCCTTCGGAAGGAACACTTTCCGGAGAAGGAAGCACCTTTTTTATTCTGTCGGCAAGTAAACCCGAAAAGAAGGCGGTACGCATCGGCGGATTCAGCCAATGTTATTCCGACTCTCCCACGGAAACAGCCCTGTCTTTTTCCAATTTTCTGAAAGAAAACAACCTGACGAAAGAACCGTTTCTGCTCCTTACCGGACGCTCCGGGGATTTATTGCAGGATGCCTTTTACAATGAAGTAGAAAACATGACGGGAAGTATGGCAGGCAAAGCCTCTTTCAAACATCTGTGCGGCGCCTATTACACCTCAGACGCCTTCGGACTATGGACGGCGGCGCATATCCTGATTCACCAAAAAGTGCCGGACATACTCCGTTATCAGGGACCTGAAAATTTACCGCAACATGTAGTGGTTTACGACCAGCCTTCTTCGGGCGAACACGTTTTTCAATGGGTTACCGTTTAAAAATAAAAATCTTTCTGGCCTTTTCGGTGATTGCATCCCTATGGATAATTCAATCACTGAGCAAAGCAGGATATTGTTCCGAATGGTGGATGGCAGTGCCCCCCGCAATAGGACTGATGGTTGTCATCCGGGGGGTAACGCAGATCCGTTCACAGTTCTTTGTTCCTGCCATATGCCGATTTAGACCCGAAGGAAAGCAGATCATGCTCACTTTCGATGACGGCCCGCACCCCGAAAGAACTTCACAGATTTTGGAAACCCTTGAAAAATACGGGGCAAAAGCCACATTTTTCTTCATCGGTAAACGGGTAGATGCCTATCCCGACATAGTGGCATCTGTGCATAGGAATGGCCATGAAATAGGCTCCCATGGGTATCACCATGGATATACCTTTGATTTTTTGCCTGCATTCCGGGTAAGAGAAGAGCTGCTGCTGACCGAAAAAAGCATTAAAAAAGCCACGGGACTTAAAGTTTGGCTGTTCAGGCCTCCTTACGGAATTACCAATCCAAACATTGCCAAAGCCTTAGAATCGTTTGATTACCGGGTTTTGGGGTGGAATATCCGCTCGCTGGACACCCTGATTCACGATCCGAAAAAACTGAGTAGGCGGGTGCTGAAAAGAATACGACCGGGCAGCATCATCCTTTTTCACGACCACGGACCGGGCACGCTTCAGGCACTGGAACAAGTCCTTGAATTTTGTCGGATAAACGGATATGATACCATTCTGCCTACCACGGAATTAACCTGACATGTACCTATACCCGCACGACACGGTTGAAAAATTAGAATTTGACGCAGTACGCCGTTCCATGGCTGAACTGTGCAGAAATCCGGCAGCAGCGAGCCGTATGCTTTCGGTAATGCCCCTTTCAGGTCCAGGGGAGATCGAAACCCATCTGGCAGAAACCTCGGAATACCTGAACACCCTCGCCAACAACCTTTCTTTTCCCGATCCTAATTGTGAAGACATCAGCCGGGAATTGGCGTTGCTGAATGTACCGGGAAGCGTCCTGCAGGAAAAGATGTTCATGGACATTAAAGCTGTTGCCGATGCCGCAGGCAGACTGACCACATGGCTTAAAGACAAAAAAGAAGCCTACCCCGCTTTGTATGCAAGGGTAGAACATTTGGAGCCGGATGAATACATATCCACCGAAATTGATGCCGTGCTCGACATGCACGGAATCGTCCGATCGAACGCATCACCTGAACTTTCGGCTATCCGTAGTTCGCTGGCCAAAATGCGGAGAGAACACGACCGTATTTTCAACCAGGCCTTAACCAAATGCCGCAAAGCAGGCATACTGGCAGAAACGGGAGAAACCTTCATCAACGGAAGACGCGTTTTAAGTCTGCTTTCCGAAAATAAACGGGAAATAAAAGGCATTATACACGGGTATTCCAAAACGGGAAAAGCCACTTTTATAGAGCCCGGCGAAACGGTAGAAACGGGCAATGAAATCACACTGCTGGAATCGGAAGAAAAACGTGAAATACATCGCATTCTGAGGGAACTCACCCATATCATCCGCACACGCAAGCCGATTCTTCTTGCTTTTTTTGACTTACTGGTGCAAATGGAATATACCCGTTCCAAAGCCCGCTGGGCCTTACAAAATGAGGCCGTGGTTCCCATCTTCCATAGAACGGGAGGTATTCGTCTGATAAAAGCAGTACACCCCTTACTTTCCATCAATAACCGAAAAAATGGAAAACCGACGGTTCCGCTGAATGTGATTTTGGACACCCGCAAAAGCATACTCATCATAAGCGGACCCAATGCGGGAGGAAAATCAGTGGCCCTGAAAACTTTAGGCCTCTTACAACTCATGGTGCAAAGCGGAATGCCGGTAACCGCCGATGCCCAAAGTGAGTTCGGCTACTTTCGGAATCTGCTCACCGACATAGGCGATAACCAAAGCATCGAATACGAATTAAGCACCTATTCCTCCCGACTCCTGAAAATGAATCATTTTTTGAAGCGTGCGGGAAAGCAAACCCTCTTTTTAATTGATGAATTCGGCACGGGAACCGATCCGGAACTGGGAGGAGCTATAGCCGAGGTTATTTTGGAAGAACTGGCCGCATCCCGTTCATTCGGAGTAATTACCACGCATTACGGTAACCTGAAAATTGCCGGTGAAAACCTGGAAGCTGTGGAAAATGCCTGTATGCTGTTCGATGATGAAACACTAAAACCATTATACAAACTGGAAACCGGGAAGCCGGGAAGCTCCTACACATTTGTGATTGCCGCCAAAAGCGGACTGCCGAAAGCACTCATAGGCAGAGCCAAACAAAAGGTAAGCGGCGAAAAGGTAAGGTTGGACGGACTGCTGAATGCGCTGCAACTTACCCGTAACCGCCTGAACGAAGAACTGGAAAAGGCCCGTGAAAGCAAGGAAATGGCAGAAAAAACCAAAGCGGCATTTGAAGAAAAAAAGGAGCGGATGGACGAAAAATGGCAAAAGTTGAAGTCAAACCGGGACGAAGAACAAAAACTGATGGAGCTGGGCCGCAAAATGAAAGCCCTGAGTGAAGATTGGGAGAAAGAAAAAGACAAGAAAAAAGTGATTGCCAAATTTGTGAAACAGGCAGGTCGCGAAAAGGCGAAGCAAACTGCCGAACGCGAAAAAAAGAAGAAGGAAAGTACGCGTGAAAAAATCATAGCCCGCAAATTGGAAGAAATACACGAAGGCAGTTCCGTAAGGCTCAAGGGGGGAAAAGAAATCGGGAAAGTGACAGCCCTGAAAGGCAGTAAAGCCAAAGTGCAATTTGGAATCATCATGATGGATGTTTCTGTTGAAAATTTAGACATTTTTCCTTGATTTCTGAGAGTAATCCAATAAATCGTGTCATACACGAAGAGCAAAAGAAATCCGTTTTCTAGTTTTCCCTAATCCCGCTTCAGGATGAGTTAATAGCAGACCATCCTTAAAATTTCGATCCAACAAGCTCTCATTCCAAATTATAGAAATGGTCAGCGTTTCCTGTCGGATCAAAATAATCAACACGATACGGGCTCCGATGCTTCTTTAAGTATATCACCATTGCCTGAAATTTACAATATGCTGAAAATCAACACAAAAGATATAAATTCGAAATTTTAAAAATGCCTAAACCAATAAATTATTTGGTATTAAAAAATCAAATAGGCAACTTCGCACTCCCGTTTAAAGCCCGGATGGCGGAATGGTAGACGCGCTAGACTCAAAATCTGGTGATCGCAAGGTCGTGGGGGTTCGAGTCCCTTTCCGGGCACAGCAGAAAGCCTGACTACTCAGTCGGGCTTTTTTTATGGAATACGGTATGAAAAAAGGTATCGGACAACGTGTCGTTTTTTTCATTGACGATGGTACTTCATCTCAGATAATATAAGGGGCATAACTCACGGCAGAACGATTCACGTATGGAAAAGCCATTTGACAGGCCAAAAAACCTGTCCAATTCAGGTGAGCCGTACCTTAGATCGTCCCAAAAGTATTGATCCCCAAAAAAGCCATTAAAAACAGGCGTTTTTCAAAAGCAGGATGCCAATCGATCTTGAAGTGATGAACGATTCGGAAAAAATCAGGAAGCGTTGTTCTGAAAGGGTTAAAAAGGGTTAAGGGAAAAATGGCGCATATTAATCGCCCGTTAATCTATCATGAGAAATAAGTTAGTTATTTTTTTCACCGTTTTGCTGATACTCTTCCTAGGCAGTTGTTCCACCCCACGCAAATGCAACGGACAAATTGGAACCCGGGTGCCAATGGGCATTATGTAGAGCTGGACGATTGCGCTCGGAAGCGGCTCAACAGACGGTTGAATTCCAACAGCTCCTTTTCGGTTATCCGGGAAGCGGAAGAAAAATGCAAACACTGCCGATATAACGTCTGCAGCAATTGCTTGTCAGCGCCGGATACCATCGCCAATTCCTCGGCGGAAGCGGGCGAAGAAAAGTCAGGGGAAATGCGGTATATCCGCCGCACATGATCTGCAAAAAAGCCAATCTGTTTCCTCACCATGTCTGCATGATCGGCCCTGCTCCGATACAGCGCCGCCACCGAAGTAACGAATTGCAACGTTGTGTTGGCAAAAGGTTCCATCACCGGAATCACGCGTTGCCTTCTTTTGCTCTGGATTAATATAAACAGGAATGAAAAAAGCAAGAGCACGGCAAGAGCATAACGCAAAGACGGATGAGCCAAAATCACCCGAAGCGGAGTACCGGCTTCGCGTCTTCCCTGTTTGTAAAATTCATCCCACAAAACAGGACCATTCGGTATGAATGACAGGCAACGGCTCACATAATCGGCATGATTAGGCTGAAACAGATAATAATTGGTAAATGCCAGCGGCACAGAATGAATAAAAATTTGCCCTTTCCCCCATTTTCGGCTCACAAAAACCGGATGTACCTCGCCCGATTTGCCCCACACCTGAAAAAGGGACTCATCCTCCATTGCCACCCTGAGGTCATTATCTCCGGGCTTCATATCATACAGGGAAACCGTACCTGCTAAGGATAAAAACAACGTATCTAAGGTATCGGCGAACAGGGTAAGGTCATAAGGCAAACGCTCCACAGACACGCCCATCGTATCAGCTAAAAGCCCCGAAAGAGAGTGGGTAGAAATAAAAATAGTATGTCCCTTTTCGGCCAGACTTAATAAAGACAAGGCATCAAACCGGTCACAATAAAAATCGGGCTGAATGAACAGATAATTCACGGGAACGAAAGAAACAGAAGACAGGGTATTGATTTTAGCTTCCACCTCCGAGGAGGGAATACGCAGCTGAATAATTGGGTTGTCCGGAAACACATCCTCCAGACATTCAGTTACCGCGTGACTTCCATATGGTATCTTATCTCTGGCCGAAAGCGTGGCATTCCAGGATATAGGTTCCGGTTTCAGGACAAGAATCAACACCAACACACCGAAAAGCAAAGCCAACAAAAAATAGATGCCCTGTTCGCGTTTCATGGAATTAATCTAAGGGTTGTATTTTCTCCGCAAACAATCGAAAGCGGGAGAATGTCTCCTGATACAGGGATTCCGAGGGCTGAAACTCCCCGTACCAGATATACTCAAAAGCGGTACACAAAAAGGCAAAATCCATGCGAAGATCGGCACGCT
>JBIJBG010000041.1:0-12343 GCA_044345355.1 Flavobacteriales bacterium | reverse complement strand
ATTTACCCGCCATTCCAAAGCGCCGGCATCCGTAAGTTGTTTGAGCGTACGCAAATAATACAAACGTATGGCCTTACGCTGATTGCCTTCGCGGAGGGCAGCCTCAATTTCCTCCGGAAAATTCAGGATATGTATGTTTTCATTCAAAACGGAATACTCCGGACCGCTTCGGGTAATTTTTTTCCGGCTGAAAAGGCGAGACCAATTTCCGCGGAAAATAATATACAACAAGGCTCCCGCAGCCAAAAACGCCAAAATCCAAATCACCAAACTAAAGGTATCCGCCTCAGGAATGGGCATTTCCAAGTCCAACAGCCGCGAAATATAACGACGCATGCGCTCTCCCAATTTGTCAAGCCATTCATATAGCCGGAAAGTGTCTCTTTCCTCGTAGCGGTAATCGGCACTCTTCCTCAACTTTTCCAACCGGTCCTCGCTTATGGGACGATGGGACGCCCCCGCAACACAAAAAAAACCCGTAAAAAAAAGGCAGAGGACCAACCGATATATGTGGGGAAATTTCATCAGTAGGACACTTCGTAAAAGTCCGGTCCCCGATCCCGGTAGGTACCTAATTTTTCCACTTTTGCCAAAAGCCCGGAGGCACGCACCCGTTCATCCAAAGAAGTAGCCTCGAAAGCTTCCGCCACGAAATAAAAAATCAGGGTGTAAAAATAAACCAGAGTCAGGAAGGGCAAAACTACTTTAAACAGCACGTTGAACCATATACCGCCGGGCATAAGATCTTGTGGAGAGAGGCTGAAGTACGCAAAAACGCCGGCCAAAAGTCCTAAAGGAAAAAGCGTGATGTAACGCAGAATAAACATAATCAATCCACCAAGAAACGTTACACCCACGGCGTTCCAAAAGTTTTGACGCCGGTTTACCATAGAGAAACTCCGGCCGAACGCAGTAAAAATATCAATGCGTTCAAAAGCACTCAGAAAAAGCATGGGAAAAGAAAACACCTGTATGTATAAGATAAGCGCAAACTCCACCAAATAGAGCAGGAGATACAGCACCACGATAAGCCAAGGAGAACTGAGTGCAATGGAAAGCAAAGCCCCCAGAATGAGAAAAATATAAAAGAGGATAAAGACGGCCCCGGTGAGGGCTCCCACCAGCACGCCCCACACCAATACATGGGCAAAGCCCACGAAAAACCTTTTCCGGGTGGCTTTCCACACCTCGCGGTGGGTAATGGAAAAGGAATCTTCAGCTTCGTGATAAAGGCGCATGTATTCATACACCAGGGTGATGTAGGTAGCATAGGCCACATATCCCACCAACAACCCGAAGATAATCTGCAGGGCAGAGAGGCCAACGGAAAGCCAATTACCTTTCACCCCGCCGTAAAGCGTGTTTACCAATCCGGCAGAGGCACTGAAAATAAGAATGGCCGCAACCAGCACAAAAGGCATGATGTAAAGCGTAACCGACTGAAACAGCACAGAGCGGTTTTGGCGCACAAAGCGGAATGCCGTATTATACACCTGCGTGGTATCGCGGGCAACCCGAAAATCAATTTTTTGCCGGTCAGCCATGTAAGGAGGATGCGTATTGTTTCCGTAAAGAAAACGGATAAAACACAAAATACCAAAGCACAAAACTCAGCGAAGCCCCGATGATGAGCAAACTAAAGGCGGGGTGCAGCGAGTAATGGCGGGTAGCAAAGCCTTCAATCAGAGCGGCAAGGATAAAGCAGGGCACAAGACCGATGATGATTTTCACGGCGTCTTTCATTGCCCGCATAAAGGAAACACCGCGGGGGTAGGTTCCGGGAAACATAAAGCCCTGCCCGGCGGTAACTCCTGCCGCGCAGGCCACTACGATGATGGAAATTTCGATGGTTCCGTGCATCCAGACGGACATGAGGGCCTGAGTAATGACTCCCTTTGAATGAAACAGCTGAAAAAATGCCCCTATACGCAAGCCTTCCATGGAAAGAAAGAAAAGGGAGCCCACCGAAAAAAAGAGCCCGAATACAAAATACTTAAATGAAACGAAAATATTATTGGCGGCAATGTAAACGAACATGGGAAATTCCTCCATGCTGCCGTATATATCCATGGGCTTCCCCGCTTCAATATTTGCCATGGTTTGGTTCACGTAACCATCGCCCAGCACCAACCGCACATAAAAATCATCAAAGGAAGACGATAGCCAGCCCGCCGAAAAGCTGAGCACAAAAACGGCAAAAGAAACGAGCAGTTTCGGGTGATGCCTACCTACGGTGAGGGGCACCTCTTCACGCCAGAAACGCCAAAAACGGGATGAATTTTCTTTCTTATTGCGGTAAATTTCCCTATGCAGCCGGATGCTGAGCCCATTCAGGTATTCGGTGGTTTTGCTCTCCGGATAAAACGTACGGGTGTAGGAAAGGTCGTCGGTGAGCTGCACAAAGGCTTCCGATATGTGATCGGGATTGGACAAAGTGCGCTTATCTAATGCATCCTCCAGTGTTTTCCACTTTTCTTTGTACCGGTTCAGAAAAACAACTTCCTTCATTGAGGCGAATATAGCCGGTATTTAGGTAAAAAAGCAGGGTACATAAACATGCTCAAAACTTGACAACACCGAAAAATTAATATTTAGATCATGTCTGCTTAAAAAAATTACCTTTGACCAGACTAAATCGTTAATTTTTATGAAAAAAATGTACACCACTTTCCGCGCATTATGCCTAGCAGCGGGAGTAACACTATGCGGTTTATCCTCCGGCTTTGCTCAGGGATTTACCGAAAATTTTGATGATATCACCACCTTGGCGGGAAACGGATGGACAACCCTCAACCTGAGCTCGCCGCTTGGATCAACTTCCTGGTTTCAGGGAAACAGCTCAGTATTCGCTTCATTTAACGGGGCTCCTACCTCCTACATAGGGGCTAATTTCAATTTTGTTACAGGCGCAAATACCATCAGCGGCTGGCTTATAACCCCGCAAAGAACCTTTAGAAATGGAGATGTGGTTACTTTTTACACCAGAAAAAGCGCCCCTGATGACTATGCAGATCGGCTGGAAGTGAGATTGAGTACCGCAGGATCAAGCACAAATGTAGGAACAAGCGCAACTTCCGTTGGTGATTTCTCCAACCTTTTATTAACCGTTAATCCAAATTTATCTTTAGGAGGTGTTTACCCTACCTCTTGGACTTTATTCACCATTACCATCAGCGGTCTCTCTGCGCCCACTTCCGGCCGTTTGGCATTTCGCTATTTTGTAACCAACGGAGGACCAACAGGTTCTAATTCCGATTATATCGGCATAGATAATGTTGTTTACACACCATATGTCTGTCCCATTCTTTCCATAAGCCCCAATACACTGCCGGGAGCTACGGCAGGTGTATCCTACACCCAAACACTGACGCAAACTGGCGCATTAGGAGCTGCTGCTTTTGGAATTACTGCAGGGTCTTTACCTGCCGGAATGACATTGACAACAGCCGGAGTTCTGTCCGGAACTCCTACGGCCACGGGAACATTTAACTTTACCGTATCGGTGACCGATGCCAGCGGATGCACGGGCTCCTTGAATTACGGCATTACCGTCAATTGCCCCTCAAATCCCATTTCATTTTCCGCCTTCCCCGCAGTATGCACATCAGGCGCACCCGTAACGCTGGATCAGGCAAGCCCTGCAGGAGGTACTTATTCGGGAGTAAATGTAAACGCAGGTGCGTTCAACCCTTCAGCAGGAAGTCAATCCATCACTTACGATTACACGGATGCTTTCGGCTGTGCATTCAGCGCGACACAAACGTTTGACGTAAATCCTACACCAAACACACCCACAATCACGGCAACCGGCTCAACCACCTTTTGCGAAGGTGATTCTGTAATTCTCACTTCCAGCTATGCAACAGGTAATAGTTGGTCCGGTGGGCAAAACACAGCATCCATCACGGTGTACGATTCCGGATTTTACACGGTAACTTATACTGATGGGAACGGCTGTCCCTCGGCTCCCTCTGCAGCTACTACAGTTATTGTAAATACCGTTCCGGCAGCGCCCGTTATAACTCCTTCAGGATCCACCACCATCTGCGAAGGAAGTTCAATCACCCTAAGCTCAAGTGCAGCCGCAGGAAACAGCTGGTCTACCGGAGAAACCACCCAAACCATTACAGTTTCCGGCGCAGGTACTTTCACCGTAAACACCACAGAAAATGGTTGTACGTCTGAAGAATCGGCTTCAATCACTACCACGGCGAATCCGCTACCGGTTGCCGCGTTCACGGTAGGTGGAACCTCACCCTCTTTTACGTTCACCAGTTCTTCCACCAATGCATCAAGTGTAAGCTGGAACTTCGGTGACGGTTCTCCCGCCGATGCAAACGCTACCGCCACGCACACCTACACCACCAACGGCACATTCACCGTAACACTCACGGCAACCAATGCCTGCGGAACCGACACGGAAACGGAGGATGTAACCGTATTTGGAATCGTCATTGCCGAGACTTCCGGTTTAGAAAACGTGGGAGTTTTTCCTAACCCTACGGTTGGCCTTCTGAATGTTTCATTCCGGGCCGATTCACCGAAGGAAATGGTGCTTACAATCGTGGACGGTTTAGGTAAAACCATTTTCGTACAGACTCTGGGAACAGTAACCCAGGAATTCTCCCAACAACTGGATGTAACCCATCTTGCACCGGGCGTTTATCTGATTTCCCTGGAATCTGCCGATGGCTCAAAAGCCGTAAAACGGTTTGTAAAACACTAATCGCATAACACAAGTAAAGCAAGGGCTGTCCGAATCTCGGGCAGCCCTTTTTTTATGCTCAAAATTTAGGTATAAATACTACTTTAGTGCACTTTTCCCTGGAATGAATGCGAACGATAAAATACAGATTCAAACCACACAGAACGTCAAATTACTGTATGAGATCGCCTCTGTAGGTGACAGACTTTTCGCTTACCTGGCCGATTTCGTGATTATGATCGGCCTTACCTTGTTGCTCTATTTTCCTTATGAAAGAATCATCGGTTTTGGCAACGAAACCACACTCATTTCGGGAATCATCATATGCCTTTTTCCTCTTTGTTTTTACCACCTGCTTTTCGAGAGTTTCAACAACGGACAGAGCATCGGAAAAAAACTGCTGAAAATAAAAGTAATCCGCATGGATGGCACGGAACCTACTCTGGGCAACTACGTCATCCGCTGGATTACGCGTATTTTCGAAATGAACGGCATTTTCGGCTTAAGCCTGATCGTGATTTTGATAAACGGTAAAGGACAGCGGCTGGGCGATTTGGCCGCAGGAACCACGGTAGCCAAAATAAAAAAGAGAGTGTCTCTGGAAGATACCCTCATTCCTTTCCGTGCAGAAAACTATGTTCCTGTTTACCCGCAGGCAGAACACCTCAGTTCCAAAGATATCGAAATCATCAAAGAAGCCCTGAATTACCAGGCCCGTTTCGGCAACCATGAAATTATCAATGCCTGCGGAATAAAAGTGAAAAGGGTCTTTGGAATAGATCCTTACAAAGATTTCACACCCAATGAAACTTTTTTAAAAACCGTGGTCAATGATTTCGGGTACTACAGGAGCATAGACCCGTTAAAAAACGGTGATTCCCGGATTTGATTTTTGACTATCTCTCAGTTTCCCCTGTTCAGCAGGTCAATTCCCGATACGTGTAATCTCGGATATCCTCCGCTTTCGCGTGTTTCAGCCCTGTTGGCGGCCAAGTGTCGTAATTGGCTTTTGCCAGCTTCATGACCAGACCTTCGGCCCGTTTTTGGGCATCGTGCGAATTAACGACAAAATCAGGCCTGAGTAAATCAATCAGGTAGTTCAGATTTTCCGGTCCGGGATTAATCACACCTCCCAGGAAAAAAGGCAAATCAAATCGGATAGACGTAGTAATCAACAACCGGCATTTTTTATTTTTCAAATATTCTGATTGTTTATCAGAAAGTTTGAAACCATGCGGTGAATAAAAAATGTACTCATCATCCCGGCTGATAATCAGCGCATGATAAATGGGGTCAATCCATCGATCGGGGCTCATTTTACAAACCTGTAATGCTTCCGCAGTTGCACCTTGTTCAGTATAATCGGGAATAGTCAATTCTCCCCGTTCCGGCAGCCAGCGCCTGATTCTTTTCCAGGCGGGCTTCACCCCGAAAAGGGAAAAAGGGCCGGTAAGTCGTTCAAGAGTTTCGCGGTGGCAGTGATCGGAATAGGGCTGAGAAACAAACACATGGGAAAAAGTACCCAAATCCGCGTAAGGCAGGGGCGGCTCCTTATGCCATTGAATATTGAACGCCCGAAAACCGTCTATTTCAGGCCCCGAAAGCCAGGGATCAAGTAAAAAATTAACTCCGTTCCATTCTATCTGCCAGGAGTTGTCTGTATTGAGTCTGCGGATTTTCACTACTGTAGAACAAACATGCAGGCAGTAAGTTTATTCCCCAATAAATCCGAGGGATGTCTGGTTGCCTGCCGAAACCGGATTGATGCGGATGGTGCGTCCGTCGGGAAAGACCACTTTAAAATCGGTCCAATTTTGCGGATCGGTTTTGTGTCTCGGATCGGGTTGGTAATAATCAGTACTGATGACCTGAGCCCCGCTTTCAAACGCAGCCAACATTTGGGAATAATCGCCTGTACGGGCCTCCTGGGTGTCCCCATCGGCACGGGTGCGCACCATAAATCCGTTCATCACGGCCTGCTGAATATCGGCAAAACGGGTGATGGGATTATTGAGCAATAGAAAGGCGGCTTCATCATCCTGGGGTTGCGCAAAAACGAAGGAAGCCCTACCGATAAGGGACGGATGATTTTGTTTGTAAAATGTAACCAGATCCCCTTCCATCACAAAAAGCACCTTGCCTCTTGCATCTTTGAGCATGGGCCAGTTTCCGGCCAATACAGCTTCCCGAAGCGTAGGAAAATTCCCGCGCAGATCATCAGGAGTAAAAACCCCGTCCAAATTATCTCCGTAAACTGCTTTGATTTCGGCATCCAGCGCATCGGCAGATTGGGCATTATAGGGCAAAGATGTCTGTAAAAAATCGAAATCAAGTTGATCGCCCACCATTTCCGTTTTTGATTCAATCTGAATGATGATGGGCACATGATTGGGGTTGGACTCACTCCAGGATTTTATTGCAGTGAGGGCACTTTTAAAGGTAAGGTAATGGGTATTGTAGTCAAAATCGGGAATGTGAAGCACTTTAAACCCAGGTTCGTTCAGTTCAGGCTCGCCGGATGCCCGGGGTTCGTCCACCAAAACCAATCCTCCACGATTGTAAAACCGCCCTCCCTGGGGATCTTCGTAAATATCCAATTCCAGGGCCCGCATGCCGAAGGCTCCGAGTTGTTTGGGAATAATCCCACCCCTGGGGATTTAAATTGGCTGAAAGAAGTCCGTTGCTGTGTAGTGTGGTTACCAACTCAAAAATAGGCTGGTAGGTGCGCGTGCGGTAACTGTTGTGGCTTCCGATTACCTGAAGTTGATTGATCCGCAGAAACTCAACGGAATCATTCTGAACCGGGAATAAAGGCAATTGAGCCTGCTCACTTTTGGGTTCTTTTTTGCAGGAATACAGAAAACCGAAACTTAACGAAAAAATAAGGATGTAACGCATGGGGTAGATGATATATGAACACAATGTTAAGCGGGATATTGGGAATTACCAAATTTTTTTGCCAATTCGGACTTCGTACAAAACAGGTTTCCAAACCCTTTTTAATCCATAATTCAGGCTTTGGAAAGAATAAGCAGCCGCACCTAATTACGGTGCGGGCGAGAAAAGAAAGCGATTAGACAAAAACCAAATTTACAATGTATGTGTTGATTTTTTTGAAAAAAGCTAGCCAAAGAATGTGATAAATTCTTACCTTCGTTATTTAATTTTTTTATATCTAATCTTAAATTCGGTTATTTGGCCTCATGATAATCTCGAAGACAATTTTGAACTATTTGCGAATCCTTTTCAGGGGTTTCAGATTATCGATAGAAAAAGCTCATTTTCAACGAATTTCTTTTTTTAGTTTTCTTTTACTTTTAGCGGGAAATTCCTCCATAGGCCAGACCGTTTCTTTCACGACTAATCCTGCTGCTCAAAACGGAACCGTGACCGTTTGTGAAGGAAATACGGTAACTTTTACCAATACTTCCACTGGGTATCCCGCCAATGCAAGCTACAGTTGGAGTTTTCCGGGAGGCACTCCATCCACTTCAAATTCAAGCGGAACGGTAAGCGTTTCGTATCCAAATGACGGAAACTACTCAGCCACATTAAGTGTTCAGGGAAATCAAATAACAATACCCGTTGTTGTGCTGGATTTGGCAGGAGCGCAACCGACATTGACTCTAGTAAGTCCGAGTAGTTTTGGATTCTCTTCAGGAACTTTTCAGGGAATAACCTACTTCCGTTATTGTGGTGGTGGTGGAGGTCCTTGGCCATATACGGGTTCAGTACCGTTTAATTTTTCTTTGCCTAATTACCCTGCCGGTTCCCAAATCATTATAGCCTGGGGAGATGGAACGCCAAACACTACACTTACTTCACCTCTTTCCGTATTGCCTAATCCCGGCGGGAACGCCAGTCACACATACAACGGAAGCCAAAACAATCAATACCTGATTACTTTAACTGTTACGTTGCCGAATGGATGTACACTTTCACGACAGTATGGTGTTTTTCTTGGCGCTTTGCCTACAATCAGCATATCAGGAAACGGAACAACTGCCTGTTTACCTAACAATTACACCTTTAATTTACTTTCAAACAACATACCCAACACAAATTATCAAATAACATTCAACGATAGCAGCAACGCGTTAAATTTAGCCACACCGTTTAATCCTCAAATAACCCATCAATTTACGAGTACTTCTTGCGGGACGAACTCAGAAATTCCCGGTCCAGGAGGGGTAACGATCCCATTTGAAAACGCATTTGCAGCAACCGTAGTTGCAACAAATGCTTGTGGAAACACCTTTTCTACCATAGGGCCGATTTATGTAAGTGAAGGAGTTACCGCCAATGTAGAGGTTACACCTGAAGAAACTGTTTGTATAAACGAGACCGTAACCTTTGAAAACATATCAGAGGTAGCCTATTTCAATCAACAGGGAGCGTGTGATACATTAAATGTCGCTTTCTACTGGACTATTTCTCCAAACAACGGCTTTACACTCCAAACCGGAAGCTCTCTGGGTGATGGTTCAAACCCATTTTGGCCTTTCTGGACCAACGGTTCACAAACTTTGAATGTTACCTTCAACCAACCAGGCACCTATGATGTAGATTTTGTAATTGCAAATGGTTGCAATACAGATAACATTACCAAAACCATCTGCGTATTACCTCCCGTAATTGCGAACTTTACGCTCACAGATTCCAATTTCTGTCTCCCACAAAATCTGATTCCGGACAACCTCTCCAGCGGCGCTGCCTGTAATAACGGCAACTTATACAATTGGAAAGTTACACCGACCACCCCCTCAGGCTGCACCCCGGGAGGGGCAGCCAGCTTCAGTTTCCTTAACGGCACGGACAGTATCTCTTTCGAACCCGAGTTCGGGTTTACCGGCTCAGGATTTTATGACATCCGGCTGATTGTGGGTCTTCAAGACTCGGTGCCAGGAGGACTTTGTGCTCCTGACACCTTAATCAAAACCATAAAAGTTAAAGATAAACCTCAGGTTACCATTCCCCCTTTTACCCAATGCGAAAATATTCCGATAACACTGAATGCAAACGTCCTAAACTGCTTAGGTGATATCCCGGCCACCTACTTCTGGAACTTTGCCCCTTCCCCTCCGGCTTCCATAGCCTCATCCACAATATTATCACCTACCGTAACCTATGATACCAATGGCATTTTCCCATTCTCCTTTACCGCTACGAACGAATGTGGACCAACCATATTAAACGAAAATATCACCATTGAAGATCAGGCGGAAGTTACTGTCACAGGCCCTACGGGTGTATGCGTAAACTCACCCATAGCCCTGACAGGCACATTGGCCGGTTCTGCCACCTCAGCAACCTGGACATCCAACGTGCCTGGAGGTTTATTTACCCCGAATGCCACCACGCTAAATGCCACGTACACCCCTCCTGCCAATTACACCGGCCCCATCACCCTGACACTTACCACGAATAATCCTGCCGGACCTTGTCCCGCAGCCACAGCTCAGGTAACCATTCAAATCGATCAGCAGGCTACCGTAAGTATAAACTCCATACCCACTGCTTGCCAGGATAGTCCGATTAATATTACCTCTATTTTGGGCGGTGCGGCGAGTTCCGTTACCTGGACGTCTTCCGTAGGAGGAACTTTTGCCGACTCAAGTGCCACAAGCACCACCTTTACTCCACCCGCAGGTTTTGTGGGTTCGGTTACGCTTACAGCCACCACCAATGACCCGGCAGGTCCTTGTCTTCCGGATACTGCAGACATAACTTTTACAATCATTGCCCTGCCCACGGTGAATGCGGGATCGGATCAATCTATCTGCCAGGAAACCAACATTGCCCTTTCCGGAGCTTTCGGCGGATCCGCAACCGGCGTAACCTGGAGTTCGAGTGCGGGCGGAACATTCAGCCCATCCGCTACTTCTCCTAACGCTACCTGGACACCTCCGGCCGCTTTTTCCGGAACGGCTACGCTTACACTCACCACCACCGGGATGGCGCCATGTGCACCCGCCACCGATCAGGTACTCATAACCGTAGTTCCTAAAGCATTCATCACCAATACAACATTAACTATATGTTCGGGGGAATCATTTAACTTTCAGCCTTCAGGTTCGGCACCCAATTCAATTCCCGGCGGAACACTGTACACGTGGACTGTTTCCAATAATGTGAACATCCAAGGTCAAAACGCATCGGCAAGTCCCCAATCCTCTTTACAACAAACACTCACAAGCACATCAACAACTCCACAAACGATAGCTTACCAGATAACACCCTTATCCGGAACGAATCCGGTTTGTCCGGGTGCTCCCTTTAACCTTACCGTCACCGTAAATCCTACACCGATAGTGCAGCCGGTAAATCCGCCGCCTGTGTGCAACGGAACTGCAGCATCCATCTCATTCACAGGAGTGGCCACAAGTTACTCCTGGACCAACTCAAATACCCTAATCAATCTTGGTGCCTCAGGAACAGGTAACATTAACTTTACCGCCGTAAATACGGGAACTCTGCCTGCCACATCTACAGTTCAGGTAACTCCCCAATATACCAATGCCGGCCTCACCTGCACGGGAACCCCGATTTCATTGACCATTACCGTAAATCCCACCCCGACTGTCGTTGCAACTCCGGACCAAACTGTTTGTAACGGAGAAAGTACGTCGTTGGTCAATTTTTCCGGTGCGGTTTCAGGCACTGTATTTAATTGGACGAACAGCAATACCAATATCGGGTTAAATGCAGCAAGCGGAAGCGGAGATATTGCGCCTTTCCAAGTAATAAACAACACGAATACCACGCAAACCGCCAATATCACCGTAACGCCAAACGCTGCCGGATGCAACGGGACGCCTGATGTATTTATCATCAGGGTGAATCCTACCCCGGCAGTAACTAATGCATCTCTGAATCAATCGGTATGCAGCGGACAAAACAGCATACCGGTTAACTGGACATCTTCCGTTTCAGGCGCTCCAACCACGTATGCCTGGTCTTTCGTATCGGCTGGTCCAGATCTTTCGGGTTTTAACCAAGTAGGAGGAACGGGTGCTCTGCCTCAAATGAATATCATCAACAGCGGAAACACTCCGCAGCAGGTCATCTACTCGGTCGTTCCTACTTCATCCAACTGCCCGGGTCCCGCCGTTAATTACACCATAACCGTAAATCCGGTGCCCAATGTGATTCTTCCTGCAACCCAAACCCTATGTTCAGGGCAAGCGGGCGCAACCGCAAACCTGACATCTTCGGTGGCCGGAACTGCATTCAACTGGACTGTTTCTTCCTCTTCTCCTTCCGTTACAGGATTTCCTGCTGGTCCCGGTTCCGGAAACATTCCGAGTTTTACCCCCCAAAACGGAACTACGGCCAACCAAACCATCACCTTTCTGATTACCCCTGCGGTAAACGGGTGTCCAGGAACCCCCGTTCCTTATGTTTTTACCGTGCTGCCCGTACCGGCAACCACGTTCAGCCCCGCACCGCAGACGGTGTGTTTTGACGGAAGCTCCCAGGCCGTGAACCTCAGCTCAACTACACCGGGAGTCACCTTCAGCTGGACGGCCACGGTACCGCCCGGAATCAGCGGCGTGAGCCAGACTTCCGGCAACACCGCACTCATTCCCGCATTTACCAACCTGCAGAACTCCACCTCCGCGCCGCTCACCGTCACAT
>JBIJBG010000265.1:0-3054 GCA_044345355.1 Flavobacteriales bacterium | reverse complement strand
AATCCTCCCCAAGTGCCCATCCGGAATGAAATTTGAAAGCGGTTTCCCATGCGGCAAAGATAGGAAGGCGGGCTGAACCGACAACCCCTGAAAAAAAATCCCTGACGAACCGGGGCATATCATCCGAATTAGGGAAAAATAACGGGCAATTAAAAAGAAACCGGGCAACTGAATTTTGTTGATTATGAATGTTCCGACGAAAAATCATCCGTAGTGTGGCAAAGAAAAAATAGGGAGTACGCCAAAAATCGTTACTTTTGCACGGGCAAGTCTTCCACGACCAGCTCCCTTTGAACCTCCCCAGGTCCGGAAGGAAGCAAGGATAAAAGGTTGTAGCGGTGCGATGGAAGTAACTTGCCCATTTTTTATTTTCCGGATGTCGTAAACGTAAATGTACGCAAAGTCCGTTCCCCCCGCTTAATCAGCTCCGCAGTTTGACCGTCAATCCGAAAATTATCCAGGCCTGACCGTTCCAAAAAATAAATGGTGCCGGGTGTGTTTACCTTCGCATTCAGATTAAACGTGGCTCCTTCCCGATGCGGCAGAATGGAATCAAATTCACTGCCCGGGAAAATATGCATATCCGAATACACCACCTGCACGGCCAGAGATTTATCGATCAACGGATAAATGACCGATTCATGTTTCCTTAAACCGGAGTTCGCCTCTTCCCTGATCAGGTCCGAAAAACCCGAAAAATCAAAAGCCTGAAACCGGTCCGAAAGATTGGCCACCAATAAAAACCGTCCGTAATCATTGGAGAAATCCACGTAGTAAACCCGGCCTTTTTGTTGCACGGAGCGGATGGTTTGCCTGCGCAGCGGGAATTGACTTTTATACAGCTTCAGGGTGTCCGCATCGTAGGCAGAAATATCGTCGGAGGTGAAGACCAGATCCCCGAAGAGCAGATTAAGACGAAAGAGGGTGGCCTTTTCTGCGGGGTTCATCTTCACTTTATCGGACCGCAGAATAAATACATCCGGATCATTCAAAAAGCTGCGCCCGGAAAGCAGATTGCGCGAAATGGTATTGCGCAGGGAATTCATCGTGCTGATGCGTTCCTGAAGTCCGATGGATTTGAGTATGTCAATTTCCCAGGAGTGGCTTATGTCGGCACCTACACGGCAATAATCCACCTGACCCGAAGCTGCGCTTAACGGCACCCCACACCCTAAAATCAGATTTTTTCCGCACCATTTGCGCAGCAGTTTCATGGCATCATACATCACTTCGCCCCTCGCCTTTTCACCGATGGCAATCATCCCCGCCGCAAAAAGAAAATCCAGCTTCACCATGGCGAAACCCCATTCCGCCAGTACGGTATCAAATACACGCTCAAGATACTCTCCGGTTTCAGAGCGGTAGATATCCAACGCGTAATAATCGGGGCGCGCCAGAGAGCCCCAACCCGGATTGAAACCCGCACGGACCGGCCTTTCGCCGTCATGAGTCAACAGTAACTCAGGACGATTTTTATACAGATGGGACGTTTCCGAAGCCACAAAAGGAGCGAGCCAGAGCCCCGGCGTGTAGCCCGCTTTGCGGATGCGTTCGGCCAGATTTTTCATGCCGCCGGGAAATTTTTCATTCACGGAAAGCCAGTCTCCGGTAGCCTTCTGCCAGCCGTCATCAATTTGAAAAATGCCTCCGGGAACACCTACGTTTTGAAAATGGGAGAGGTTTTTCAAAACCGTTTCTTCCGAAATTTTGGAATAATGATAGTACCAGCTGGTCCAACCGCCCACCTGCGGTGCTCGCATTTTTGGGCGGATCAGCCTGTCGGCAAATTCCTCCTCCGAAAAATAGCCGAACAAGAGCCGGAAAATCAACCGGTTTGATTTAAGTTGTGTACCCCGCAAATCGCGGTGAATAAAGAGTTTGTTTTGCCGTACATCGGCCTCAAACAGGGTATATCCCTTGTGTTCCTGATCCGAACCGATCCAGAATTTTTTACCGTCCGCCGCTTCGGGGCCTATCGCCGTAAACCAATGGCTATGCCGGTTGCGTGAATGGGAATGGGGTTGATAAAAGAAGTAATCACCCGCACCGCCGATCAGCTTTTTAAAGCCGGGAGACAACTTTTCGGGAGGGGATGCCGCGGGAAATTCACCGGAGGCCGTCCACGACTGATACCCGTTTACCAAAAAGGTGGCATCAGCCGGAAAAACGAAATCCGTCTCCAACACGCAGGATTCCATACGAACCGCCTTTTCAGACTCCATATTGAGCTCGATCGTGTCTGTTTCAAACTTACTGAAGAAAGAAAACGAGCCGATCTTAATACGGGATTCATCCATCGGAATCCGTTCCCTGAAAAAACCGTTTTCCCCGTAACCGGCGATATGTAGCGCCCTGATTTTCATAAACTAAATTCTACGGCCTGAAAGTACACATTTTGACCCAATGGCCGGGCCGGCTTCCATCAGTCCGCATGTCATCTGAAAAAAGTAGCTTTGATGTGGAAAACATCTACCATGAACAAGCCCTTATTAATCGGTCTTACTGGAGGAATAGGCAGCGGAAAAACAACCGTAGCCCGGATGTTTGAGGCTTTGGGTGTGCCGGTTTTCTACAGTGACGAAGAGGCCAAGGCACTTTATCAAAATCCCGAAATCAGAAAAAAAATAGCCGAAACGGCAGGACATGATGTATTTGACGGAGAAGAACTAAACCGGAAACGGTTGGCGGAAAAAATTTTCACGAACCCGGAACTCCGTCAAAAAGTAAACGACATCATTCACCCCGAGGTGAGAAAATCGTTTGCCGAATTTGTGCTCCGCCATGGGGATGCCCCTTATGTCATCAATGAAGCGGCCATCCTGTTTGAATCCGGCAGCTACCGTCATTTCCACAAAACCATTTTGGTAACCGCCCCCGAATCAATGCGGATAGATCGCGTCCGGCAGCGCGACGATGCCGATACGGAAGAAATCAAAAAACGGATGGATGCCCAATGGTCTGACGAACAAAAAATTCCGTTGGCCGATTTTGTGATTGACAACGACCATATGGAACAGACGCGAAAAGCAGTGCAGGCAATCCATCAAGAGTTAT
>JBIJBG010000263.1:0-3070 GCA_044345355.1 Flavobacteriales bacterium | reverse complement strand
GGTTGATGACTTCGGTGCGCGTAAGGCCTGTGAGGTCAGGTACGGGAACACTTTCTTCACCGGTGCCGCTTCCCACAATCAAATCTACGGCAGTTCCTTTGGGCAGCTTGGCTTTCGGCGCTATTTTGGTGCCTCTGATTCTCATTTCCAGAACCGCTCCGGGTCCCGGTTTTTGACCAATTTTTCCCAGCTTCAGCCCTTTGGTTTCCAACAGCGCATTGGCTTCGCGCAAACTCAGGTCGCGCAGGTCGGGAATCTCCACCAGCGGAGGATTACCCGTGCTTACCAACAGGTAAATTTTTCGCCCGCTTTTCACTTCCTGTCCCGCTTCCGGGTTTTGCTCCAGAATCACCCCCGGTTTTTTCCCTTCGGCATAAAGCGAATCGGTAATTATTCCTTCCAATCCTTCATGATCTAATTTATCAAGAGCTTCTTCGGCCTTCATACCGGCTACGTCGGGTACGGGTGTAGCCTGCCCGTGCCGGCTGATTAAATCCAGCGATTTTAGCAACACGAAGGAAACGGCAAGCATTGCCACCAGGGCAATCAGAAATTGTTTCAGAAAGGTATTGTTCAGTAGCCCGGCCACACCAGTTGAGTTTGTGTAAACGGCAAAGGTAACCAATCTGTCCCAATTTTTTCCTTCCTAAAAAAAAGGGCTGTTTTCCACGTATGCAGGTTAAAAAGTACCATCAAGGGTCGTAATCTGACTGTTCTATTTAACGTTTATTTGTGAGTAAAAGTATTTACTGCATGAAGAAAATTGCGGTGGTGGCAGGCGGCAATTCGGGCGAATATGAAGTTTCTCTGCGTAGCGGAAAGATGATTTGCCAAAGTTTGGATCCAGCTTTGTTTGAACCTTATTTCGTTGTCATCAGAGGCAACAGCTGGACGGTGCACCTCGACGGTGAGGAAGAGGAAGTGGATAAAAACGATTTTTCGTTCTCCCGTAATGGCCAAAAAAATCGGTTTGATGCCGTCTATCTGATGATTCACGGTACACCCGGTGAGGATGGTAAAATCCAGGGATATTTTCAGCTGCTCAATATCCCTTTTGTAGGCCCGGGTATTTCCTGTTGCGTGCTTACCAGCGATAAAGCATTAGCCAAGGAAATAGTGGCCGCACATGGGGTTCCCGTAGCCAAGAGCCGTTTGCTTTTGCGAGGTTCCCGGCCCGACTGGAATGGGCTCGCTGCCGAATTATCTCTTCCTTTATTTATTAAGCCGAACAGCGGAGGAAGCAGCGTGGCTACACATAAAGTGTATAATGCCGAAGATCTGTCCGCCGCATTTGAAGATGCCTGTAAGCATGATGCGGAGGTATTGGCCGAAGAGTTTATCGCAGGAACTGAAGTGACCTGCGGCATTTTTCATGACGGTGAGAAACCGGTTTGCCTGCCCATCACGGAAATACGACCGCACCACGACTTTTTCGATTATAAGGCGAAATATCTGGGTGAAAGTGACGAAATAACACCGGCACCGTTATCCCCGGAATTAACCGGGGAAATTCACCGGCTTACGGAAAAAGTATATCGATTGGTACACGCTGATTCGTTGATCCGTGTAGATTTTATTATCCGTGACGGAGTGCCTTACTTTATGGAGGTGAACACCATTCCCGGTTTCAGTGAGGCCAGCATCGTGCCTCAGCAATTGAGGGCTGCCGGATTCAATATTACACAGGTGCTTACCTCTCTCGTAAAGCGGGTGTTGCCCTCGTGATGGCAATTGATTTTCTGACCATCGCCCGCGAAGCCGCCTTAGCTGCTGGATCGTGCATACTGCAGTTTTACCGCAATGGATTCAGCGTGGGCACCAAAGAGGATGATTCTCCCGTAACCGAGGCCGACCGGGAGGCTGAAGAAATCATCCGGCGTGTATTGGCACCCACGGGTATTCCCATCATTAGCGAAGAAACAGCGCCTGTTCCTTATTCCGCAAGGAAACTTTGGACCGAGGCATGGATGGTGGATCCGTTGGACGGAACCAAAGAGTTTGTGAAAAAAACGGATGAGTTCTGTATTAACATTGCTTTTTTGCGCGAAGGACAGCCGGTTTGCGGGCTGGTATTTGTTCCCGTGTCGGGCTTACTTTATGCCACCGACGGTGTGGAGCTGATCCGTGAGCGTTGGACAATGGATGAGGCAGGCTTGTATGTGACTTGCAGCGAACAGGTAGTTCTACGGGATGTGAATCCTTCATATAATTTATGTTCCAGCGTTTCGCACGGCAACCCATCTACTCAGGATTTTATTCAAAACTACCGGGCAGCTTTTCCGCAAGGAGCTGTCATTCATGCCGGAAGTGCCTTGAAATTTGGATTGATGGTGGAAGGGAAAGCGGGGATTTATCCGCGTTTTTCGCCTACAAGCGAGTGGGATACGGCAGCCGGGCATGCATTGCTGAAAGCAGCCGGAGGTGATATCCTGGATTCGGAAACGGGTTTGCCGCTTGTCTATAACAAGGAAAGCCTAATTAATCCTGCTTTTGTTGCTTTTTTGCTTCCGTTTACCAGAGAAACGGTAATGCCCTGGGTACCGAAACGAGGGTAAATAGGTGAATTACTCAAAAAACTCATATACATTTTCGGTATGGTATGGTGCGGTTTTTGCGGATATAAGAGCGATTTTTTATTTTTGAAGAGTTAAATTTATTGTTCTGGTATGCCTCCTTACCTGGTTGAACTGATAAAAATCTTTGTATTGCTCTGGGCCGTCATCGACCCATTAGGCACAATCCCGGTGTATTTGGAAGCGACACGCAAGTTTGACCGGTTTACTAAAATGCGGATTGCCCGTAACGCCGTATTAGTAGCAGGTGGTGTGCTTCTCTTTTTTGTTTTGCTTGGGCAGTTTGTTTTGGAGGCCATCGGGGTTACCTTGGAGGCTTTTCAAATTTCAGGCGGTATTGTATTGTTCTTGTTTGCAATATCCATGATTTTCGGAGAGAGCAAACCTGATGAAGAAAAGCATCTGATCCGTGATTTTTCGCATGTAACCGTCTTTCCCATTGCCATTCCCAGTATTGCCTCACCCGGAGCATTAACGGCAGTGGTATTATTGACGGA
>JBIJBG010000262.1:0-3073 GCA_044345355.1 Flavobacteriales bacterium | reverse complement strand
TTTTCGTGAATTAGAACCCGATATCAGTTTTGATTATTTCAAAACGAATTTAGACTATTCAAAAGGCCATGTGGAAATATCAGAAAATGGCAGAAAATACGCCAAAAGCCTGCAAATGAGTCTTGACACGGGAAGCAGCATCCTGTCGGAAAAAACAGCCATGATGCTGAGCCTGGATTCCTACAGAGACCTTTTGGAGGCAGGAAGAGTGACGCTGGATACCGACCGCGGGCAGGAAGAATTTTTTGTGAATAAAAACGAGGATTTCCGCTTCGAAAAAGGGTCTGCGACGATATCAGAAAAAACGATGCATTGCACAAACCGCGATCAGACCATCCATTTCTGGGTATGGAAAAACCCAGAACTACCGCTTATTTTAAAATATACTGCGGGCGAAACCGCCCTGGAGCTGACCTACTGGTATCTGCCGGGAGAGAAAAACTAAATCTTATTCAAAATGATACGGACAGATTTAATATGCCTCTCCAGATGAATCGCCATGAATTCGAGAGCCTGAACGATACTCATGTAGCCGACTGCGGGGTGTTTGTATAACTTCAGATGCACCAAACCCGAATCGATTCCTCCCAAAAAATGCTCATATTCCTTTCGGAGCGATTCCCACTGTTGAAAAAAAACATCCTTTGAAATTTGGGAATCCGGCTCGCTCAATACGGGCGGTGCCTTGAATTTTATGGGAAGGCTGAGGGCAAAGCGGAGCAAGGCCAGACGCATGCTGCCCATAAAACCCGCTTCTCCCGTGCCTGAAACCCCACCCATCTTTTTTTTCATGTAAGTGAGGCCTGCCGTTTCTGAGCTCATGATGTGCGCCAAATGTTGCACAGCTCCCCACTTGCCCGGCGCTTCCGGCTTATTCACCATGTCATCTGAAAGAGACCCCAATAATTCATGCGCTTCTTTGCGCAGGGCTTCCAATTTTGAAAATCGTTTACTGACAGCTAAATCCATAAAATAAACCCGTTAATTGAACAAAAATAGCAAATTAACGTGACCCCAAAAAATATGTATCCCAGGGCATCCTGTGGTATCACTTATTCCGGCCATACCGATAAATTGGTTTAATTCATGTTATATTTGTGCGTTTTGAAAGCCATCATTATTGCCGGAGGAAAAGGATCCCGAATGGGCTCCTTAACGGAAGAAATTCCGAAGCCACTCCTGGCCCCGGCCGGAAAAACGGTACTGGAATACCAGCTTGACCTGTTAAAAGGTCAGGGGTTCAGGGAAGTCATCATTGCCATTGGTCACTTAGGGAATAAAATTCAGGAAAAAATAGGTAACGGTGAGCGCTTCGGACTAACCATCCGATATCTGGAAGAATCAACTCCCTTGGGCACTGCCGGTTGTTTGGCTCCGCTGATAAACTCAATCGATGAAACCGTTTTGATACTCTACGGGGATGTCATTTTGCACATGGATTTTCACCGGCTTATCCAATTTCACAAAAAGAAAAAGGCAACGGCCACACTTGTCGTGCATCCCAACGATCATCCCTTTGACAGCGATTTATTGGAATGTGACCAAACGGGAATGGTTACCCATTTCTTTTCAAAACCCCATCCGCAGGGCAGGTATCTTCGCAATTTAGTCAATGCGGCAGTTTATGTATTCGAGCCGGCCGTTTTCCGATATATCGAACAAGGGAAAAAGCAAGATTTCGGGAAAGATATTTTTCCTGATCTCATCACCAGCGAAACGGTATTTGCTTACAATACGACCGAATACATTAAAGACATGGGCACCCCCGAAAGGTTGGATGCCGTGGACAGGGATATCCGGTCAGGAAAGGTGGAACGAAAAAGCTATTTTCACCCGCAAAAAGCCATTTTCCTTGATCGGGACGGTGTGCTGAATGAAGATACTGAATTTATCAAAACCCCGAAAATAAACCGCTCTGATTTTGCATCCATTGTCATCACCAATCAATCTGCCGTAGCGCGCAATTTATGCACGGAGGCCGAATTGCGGATTATCCATAACAAACTTGAGTGGGAACTGGGTAAACAAGGGGCCAAACTGGATGCCATTTATTATTGTCCGCACCATCCAGACAGGGGTTTCCCCGAGGAAAACGCCTCATACAAAACAGACTGCTCCTGCCGAAAACCCAAACCGGGTATGATATTGCAGGCTTCCGAAGATTTCCGCATATCCCCTGAAAACAGTTTTATGATAGGAGATTCTGATCGGGACCGGGAAGCTGCGCGGAGAGCAGGTGTTATTTTTGCAGGAGTACGCACTGGAAAAGCCTGTGCAGATTTACAAACTGAACCTGATTACCTGTTCGAAAACCTTTTGGAGGCGGTACGGTTCATCATCGACGAACCACTAAAGCCCCATTTGGGTCATCTGCTGAAACTCTCCGAAGAATGCGGTAAAATTCATAAACCTTTTGTTATACTTGTGGGAGGACAGTCCCGTTCGGGAAAAAGCACCTTTACCTCCTACATGAAACAACAATTTAAAAAACACGGGAAGTCGGTGCTATCCATACGCGCGGATGATTGGATCATGCCAGCTGCCGACCGTACAGGTGAGGAAACTGTTTTGGAGCGTTTCCGTATGCGAAAATTGGAAAAAGACATACTTTCATTTTTCAACCAAGAAGCTGTTTCCGTAAAAAAATACGACAGCAAAACCAGGCGATTGAAGGAGGAAATCGTATATCGCTATCACCAAGAAGATATTGTTATTCTGGAAGGAGTGCCGCTGCTGTGTTCCGAACCTTTGGGCAAATTGGCCGATGTAGCCGTATTTACCCGGGTAAACGAAGAAGAAAGAAAAAAACGTTTTTTCGATTTTTACCGTTGGAAAGGGTTGTCGGATATGGAAACAGAAATGCTTTATGCGGAACGACTTGCAGATGAATTTGACTTAATTTCCGAATCGGCCGAAAAGGCAGATCTGATAATACAAAACACATAAAAACTGATGGAAAAATTACAACATATCATTGAAAAAACGTGGGAAAACCGGTCACTTTTGGAAGATAAGGAAAGTTGCCGTGCAATCCGCGAGGTGATTGAATTATTGGACGAAGGCAAAGTCCGTG
>JBIJBG010000261.1:0-3110 GCA_044345355.1 Flavobacteriales bacterium | reverse complement strand
TCACATGTTCCAGCCGGTCCAACTGCTCTTTTACTTTTTGATTGATGTAGGCGTGATTGTGCCCGTGAAGATTCAACCACCACGAAGAAATGGCATCGAGTATGCGCCTTCCGTCTTCCAAAAAAAGAAATTCATCTTTCCCACCTATTACGGGCAGATTCCTACCGTCAGCATGGAATACCGTAAATGGGTGAAAAAGAACTTGGAAATCGCGCTCAGAGATGTTCATCACGTAAGCAGATGCTTAAATTTTTCAGCCTCGGCCGCTACCGCCTCTCGGGAAAGTCGGGGCATATATTCCACCCTGCCAAGCACACGCAAACCGGACTGATTTTGTATCACGGTTTCAGAAGGCTCATGATACAATCCGCTGAAAATAATCCCGAGCACTTCTATCTTTTCGCGCCGCAGCAGATAGGCAGACAGTAGGGTATGATTTATTGAGCCGAGATAATTGGTACTCACCAGCACCACTTTGGCACGAAGGCTTTTGATCAGGTCAAGGATGGTTTCCCGTTGGTTAATCGGAACCAGCAGACCGCCCGCCCCTTCTATCAAAAGCGTTTTATTGGTGGTGCGGGGCAATTCAAAATCGGTCACACTGATTTCCGCACCATCCAATTCAGCCGACAGATGAGGAGATACCGGTTGGAAAAAAAGAAATTTTTCAGGATGGATTACCGATTTTGTATTGGTAATCAGGTTGCGGACGGTATGCCCTTCCGGCATGTCGGTGTTCCCGGCCTGTACCGGTTTCCAATAATCAGCCTGCCATGCCTCGGTAAGCACCGCCGAAACAACCGTTTTGCCTACATCCGTTCCTATTCCCGACACAAAAATTAGCTGTTCCATTGGTATGCTGATTAAAACGATTCACTCCCGTTGATGCGTTCCATGGCCCAGGAGTAGGCCAGTTCCAACTGCTCCTTTTCGCTCAGGTTTGAATTATTCAAAACCCGGGCATCTTCTGCCTGCCGCAAGGGATCCTCTTCGCGATTGGCATCGAGGTGATCGCGGTGTTTTACATTTTCGGCCACCTCTTTTTCCGAAACGGAACGGCCTTGCCCATGAAGCTCCCGAAGACGGCGCTGAATGCGTATCTGGGGGTCAGCGGTTAAATAAATTTTTAATTCCGCATCCGGAATCACCACCGTACCGATATCCCTTCCGTCCATCACCACTGATTTGGCAGCGCCCATCATCCTCTGCATTTCCTGCATTTTCCGCCTTACGGCCCGTATGGCACTCACCTCGCTCACTTTGGCAGCCACTTCCATACCTCTGATTTCGGTTTCCACATTAAGGCCATTGAGAAAAATGTCAGATTTCCCCGTTTCGGGATTATATTCAAAATGAAGAGACAACTTCGGAAGCGCCTCCACCAATTTATCGGCGAGCAATACCCCCTGACTGAAAAAACCACGATTCAGCGCAAATAAGGTTACGGCCCGATACATGGCACCCGTATCCAGATACTTGTAATTCAGCTTTTTGGCAAGACCTCGGGCCAATGTACTTTTTCCGCAGGACGAAAAGCCGTCAATGGCTATGGAAATGGATTTGGGAGACATCACCCGGCAAAAATACACATACAAAATCCGTTTGCGAATACCATGGGCAACAAACGTGGTTAATTAAGATACTCATTCAAGGCTTAATTGATACTTTTGTACCAACCAATCACACAAATTCATGGGACTGGGCGGAACCATTCGTAACCTCGGCAGGCTTCGGCAAATCATGTCGATATTGGTGAAATATGGTTTTGAAGACATCATCGCCAATTCTACCCTGCGCAACTTAGTGCCCGAGGGACTGAGATTAAAATGGCTCCGTCAGGAGAAACCCGCACTGCAATACTCCCGATGGGAGCGCATCCGCATGGCGGCTGAAGAACTGGGCCCCACGTTTGTAAAATTATGTCAGATTTTGAGCAACCGGCCCGACATAATCCCTGAGCCACTATTAAAAGAATTTGAAAAATTACAGGATCGCGTACCGCCATTTTCATCAGAGGAAGCCAAAACCATCGTAGAAATGGAAACAGGCGTACCGCTCGAAGATTTATTTGACTATTTTGAGGAGCTACCGTTGGCATCGGCCTCCATAGGTCAGGTGCACAGAGCCAAACTTAAAAATGGACCCGAAGTAGTGGTGAAAGTACAACGGCCCAGCGTAAAAGAAACCGTAGAAAGGGATATTCAACTGCTTCAGGAAATCGTAAAAAGGGCCGACCGCTACCTGAAAAAACAAGGCGTACTGAACGCGCAGGATGTGGTAGATGTGTTTGACCGAAGCATGAGCAGGGAACTCGATTATAACAACGAAGCCCGCAACATGTCTAAATTCCGTGAACTGTATAAAGGTTATAAAAATTTTTACATCCCCAAGGTTTTCCGTGAATATTCTACCCAAAAAGTGCTGATTATCGAATATGTCAGCGGGTGCAAATTCACCGACAAAAAACAAATCAGGGAATGGGGCCTATCCATAAAGGACATTGTAGAAAACGGATTAAATATTTACCTGAAACAAATTTTTGAATACGGCCTGTTTCATGCCGATCCGCACCCGGGAAATGTACTGGTGCGTGAAGACGGAACCATCTGTCTGCTTGATTTCGGTATGGTGGGGCAACTTTCCAAAAAAGACAAGCATGCCTTTGCCATGGTGTTTGTTTCCATGGCAAAACAAGATGCCCGTGCCATGTCCGTAAACATGAAAAAATTAGCCATGGACGATTCCATAAAGGATATGCGTGCCTTTGAATCCGACCTGCAGGAACTCATAGATGACTACGCCACGCTGAGCGTGGATGAAGGCTCTATTGCAGAATTAACCAATGAACTCCAGAAAATCATGATTCGCTATCAAATGCATATGCCGGCCGGCGTTTTTCTGGTATTCCGGGCATTGGCGATTTTGGAGGGTGTGGGCAAAATCATGTATCCGCAGTTGAAAACCTATGAGCACATTAAGCCTTACGGAATGAAAATTCTCCAGGAACAGTGGGCTCCGGAAAATGTGTGGAATGAAATCCAATACCGCACGGAGCAGGTTTCCTCCTTCCTTACAAGTTTTCCCGTAGAAGTACGAGATATCCTGCAACA
>JBIJBG010000260.1:0-3117 GCA_044345355.1 Flavobacteriales bacterium | reverse complement strand
CTCGATTTTTTTCATCTATGCCTGAGCAAAACTGAATTGGGATTCATTCCGCTGGATACCGGGTGTGTGTATTCTCAAATGACGGCGAAAGGTTATCTGACTGCTTTGGAAGTAAATACCCTGGAAGTATTCAGCATAAAAAACATCGATTGTCCGTAATTTTCTGAACATTTTTCCCCGTAGTTTTTTAATTATTTATTTAAAAAGAGAAAAAAATGAGACAATCCACATTCAACCTCTGCGTTCTAAGTTTCATATTACTTTTAGCTTCGACAAGTTCCGACGCACTGGCACAACGCCGCTACCGTCATGTAAAGAAGGCAAGAACGGAAGAGGGTTTTGTTCGCAAAACAAAAGCCGCGGAGAAAAAAAATACCGAAAATGAACCCGTGATTCCAATCGGGGAAACTTACACCGCGGAGCCCTTGGTTAAGAGCCCAGAACCATTGAATACAGAGGTAAAAGAGACCTTCTTTTCCCTTGAAACGGCTTCCGCAGACAATGCCCTGACAGCAACTCCGGGAAAAAGTACAAAACGAATAAAATCCATTGTAGAAAAATCTGATATAGGCAGAACCGAGAGACAACTTTTCTCAAACGAAGCTTTGAGAAATTCCGGATTGAATAAAATGGAACATCCCGAAAATACACAGGCAAGACCCGGACTGGCTTTTATCATCATGGGAGCAGTCTTCCTTGGTGTGGGATTTATATTTTTGATTTCGAGTATCGTTCTTTTGGGATTAGGTAGTGTTTTAGGATTTATTGCCTTGTTAATTTTAAGTATAATGCTCCTTGGACTTGGTGCATCCTTCCTTCCCATAGGAATTGTTAAACTGATTAAATACAAACGGGGAAAATAACCGGCCTCTTTGATTTTAAAAAAAAGGTTTTTCCGGATTCGGGAAGACCTTTTTTGTTTTACGAAAATCACCGATTACCTTTAGGCCTTTAAATAATCGCGATGAAATTTGCAAAGCCTTTCAGTGCAGAAGAAGTAGCCCGACTCCTCGGGGCGCGTGTGGTGGGAAATCCGGAAACAAAAATCTTCGGTCTGAATGAAATTCACATGGTGGAAGAAGGCGATATTTCCTTTACGGACCACCCCAAATATTTTAAAAAAAGCCTTCAATCCAAAGCTTCTGTTGTACTCATCAATGACATACCCGAAGAAACCTACGGCAAAACCCTGATTGTTTCCGATCAACCCTTTGATGATTTCAACAAACTCATTCATCACCAATGGAGTCTTTCCCATGTATCCTCTGTAATTCCCGGGAGCTGCCGCATCGGCAAAAACGTGCATATCGGACCCAACGTATACCTTGGTGAGCGCACGGTAATCGGCGACAATTCCATCATCCATCCCAATGTGGTAATTTACGGAGACGTCATCATCGGGCATGATGTCATCATCCACTCCGGATGCGTCATCGGTGCCGACGCGTTTTATTTTAAAAGAAAACCGGAAGGCTACGAAAAATTCACCACCTGTGGCAGGGTAATCATCGGCAACAAAGTAGAAATAGGCGCACTGTGCACCATTGACCGCGGCGTCACGGGCGATACCGTAATCGGGGACGGATCCAAATTTGATAATCAGGTGCATATCGGACACGACAGCTTCATCGGTAAAAACGTGCTTATGGCTGCCCAATGCGCAGTAGCGGGAGTGGTGGTGATTGAGGATGATGTGATTCTATGGGGACAGGTAGGGGTAACCAAAGAAGTCCACATAGGAAAAGGCGCGCAGGTATTGGCCAAATCTGGAGTCCTACAAAGTCTGGAGGCCGGTAAGCGCTACCTCGGAAACCCCACCTCCGAAGCGTTTACCAAAAACAGAGAATGGGCCCTGCTGAAAAAACTTCCCGAATTATTCAGAAAAAACGGACTTTAACCCTTGAACCAAAACCAACTTCAACACGCTGAAAATGAACTGCGCCATGAAAAATGGAAGGTAAAATCCCTTTTGCAGTTAACCCAACTCATTAACAATAATTTTTCCCGAAGCCAGTTACTTCACATTTTTGAAACCATCCTCAAAAACCGGCCATCCATAGGGCGTTTTCTGCTTTTCACACTCTCCGGAAATCAACCGAAAACAGAATTTCAGCAGGGTGTGAGCAAAGAAGATTTGGATGCCGCCGCCACAGGAAACCTGTTCTCATTGGGCAATTTTTCCAATGAGGTGATTTATGTGCCTCAAAGCGACAACTTATTTTACAACCTCGTCATTCCCACCCATCACAAAGGAAAGCCGCTGGCACTTCTGCTCGTAGATATGCATTTTGAGCGGTATGCATCGGGGAAGCCCACCGAAGAAGAAAAAGCAGAAGCCGAATTTCTGCAAACACTCACCAATGTGGTGTTTGTAGCCTTAGAAAACAAACAATTGGCCAGGGAAAATCTGCAACAGGAAATCCTGAAAAAAGAAATGGAACTGGCCTCCGAACTGCAGGCCATGTTATTTCCGCCCGACTGGCCCACCGGAAAAGGCGGACTGGAATTAAGCGCCTTTCACAAAACATTTACCGATGTGGGCGGAGATTATTATGATTTCTTTCCGCTTTCAGACTCTGAGACTGCCTTTTGCATGGCCGACGTATCCGGAAAAGGTGTATCTGCGGCACTGCTTATGTCGAATTTTCAAGGTGCACTGCGCACCCTTTTTCGTTTTGAACAGGATTTGGGTAATCTCACCACCCTGCTGAACAAGCAGGTAGACAGTGCTTCAAAAGGAGAAAAATTCATCACTGTTTTTCTGGGAAAATATAACAGAGAAACCCGCAAATTATGTTATATCAATTGCGGGCACAATCCGCCCTTATTGATTCAGAACAAAACCCATAATTGGCTGAGGGACGGTGTTCCCGGGCTGGGAATGCTTCCCGAGTTGGCCGGCACAAAGCATACAGAAATTGATATTTTGCCCGATGCCCTTCTGGTTTGTTATACCGACGGAATTACGGAATGTGAAAGCAATCCCGGTGAGTATTTCGGACAGGAAAATCTGAAAGACATCGTGCTGAATAACCTGACGTTGGGTCCTGAAGAACTGAACCATGAAATCATGATGAAACTAAATTCATTTGCAGGAGACAAAAACAAATTTCAGGA
>JBIJBG010000259.1:0-3132 GCA_044345355.1 Flavobacteriales bacterium | reverse complement strand
ACTTAAGCCCCGCAAAAAAGGAATGCGGCTGGTTGAAGCCTACATGCGGAAATATGGGAAACCCGATATCGTGCATGTACATCGTTTCGAGACCGGCCTGTTGGCCATGGATTTAAAGAGTAAATATGGAATTCCGTTTGTAATCACTGAACACAGTTCCCGCTTTCTGACGGGCACCGTACCCGAAAAACAAAAAACATGGGCCAAGGCCATTTTCGCATCAGCCGACATGAGAATCGCCGTGAGTAAATCATTAAAATACACCCTTGAAAATACCTTCGGAATACCCTTCCATTATTTGCCAAACCTTACGGATACGCATTTGTTTGTTCCCGGTAAAAAACACAGATTCCCTCAATTTTTGAGTGTGGGCAACCTGACCAAAAACAAGAATCAGGTGTTGGCGGTGGAAGCATTCAGACTATGGATTAAAAAAAACCCTTCAGGGCGGCTTGTAATTGTGGGTTCAGGCCCTGAAGAACAAGCGCTTAAGACCCTGGTAAAGCAAAAGGGAATGGGCGATTATATTCAATTCAGGGGGCAGATTTCTCGGGAAGAACTGATTGTGGAAATGCAACAAAGCTGCTGCCTTTTAATAAGCAGCCTGCATGAAACCTTCGGTGTGGTAGCGATTGAAGCATTAAGTGTAGGAATACCGGTCATCAGTACCCGGTGCGGAGGCCCTGAAAGCATCATCCAGGAGGATAGCCATGGTTACTTTACCGACTTTTCCCCCTCTTCCCTTTGTGAAAAAATGGAAAAAGTGTGGCAACACGAGGATCAGTTTTCGGCGGCAAAATTACATGAGTACGCCGAACGGGAATTCTCCCGTAAATCCGTAGCTGAAAAGCTGGAAATGATGTATCATAACATTCTCCAAAAAACGGATGTAAAGCAATTCTAGTTTCTTTGCCATGCTGAAAACAAAAAAGACCATACGCATCTGCCATGTGACATCGGCCCATCCGGCGGAGGACATCCGTATTTTCGTAAAAGAAGCCATTTCTGCGGCAAAGGCGGGATTTGAGGTTCATGTGGTTACGGGCGGAAATCAGCAATACGAGAAAAACGGAGTGTTTATTCACGGTATTGACGGAAAATCAGGCGGTCGTTTCGTGCGCATGGGAAAAACCGTAAACCGGGTTTATGAAAAAGCCCTTTCGCTTGACGCCGATATTTACCAGCTGCATGATCCGGAACTTTTGCGTATTGCGCTGAAATTAAAGAAACAGGGAAAAAAGGTACTATTTGATGCACATGAGGATGTTCCTGCACAAATCATGGCAAAACACTGGATTCCAAAGCCGCTTCGGCACATAGTCGCCTTTCTTTTCCGTGTTATGGAACACGTCATACTTTCTCGGATCAGCGGTGTAATTACGGCCACACCCTTTATTCGGAAGCGGTTACAAAAATTAAATCCCCGATGTGTGGATATCAACAATTACCCGCTTCTGAATGAGTTTCCCCGGCCCGGCGCTACCGAAAACAAAATGCACGAGCTGGTTTACATCGGCGGTATTTCAGAAACCCGCGGAATTTTTCCACTGCTTGATATGCTTCATTCTTTCAGCGGGCCGATCAGTCTTGGGCTTGCAGGTCCATTTTCTCCACCCGAATTAGAAGAAACGGTGCGTAAACATCCCGCATTTTCAAAGGTAACTTATTATGGAATCCTGAGCCGGGAAGGAATTTCCGAATTATTGAAAAAAAGTCGGATCGGAATGGTTACGTTGCTCCCCACGCCAAACCATCTGGAGTCTCAGCCTATAAAGATGTATGAATACATGGCCGCGGGCATTCCTGTCATCGCGTCAGATTTTCCCTATTGGGAAGAAATCATATCCCGCTGCGGATGCGGATTAACGGTTAATCCGGACAATCCAGAATCCATAAAACAAGCAGTGACCGCATTGCTGGGGCATGAAAAACCGGCCGCCTCGATGGGGCAAAAAGGCCGCGAAGCCATAGAAAAGGAGTTCAACTGGGAGGCCGAGGAAAAACGATTAATCGCCTTTTACAACCGAATAACCCATGACCAGATCTAAAGTCAGTATCGTTATTCCCTGTCTGAACGAGGCGAACTATATCGGGCGCTGCCTGGATTCGGTGATTGCCTGCGAATATCCGAAAGAATTGCTGAGCGTTTGGGTATGTGATGGAGAAAGCACCGACGGCACCCGGGAGATTGTGACAAAATATGCGGATACCCTTCCTTTCATCCGGTTACTTACCAATCAATACCGTACCGCTCCGTATGCCATGAATCTAGGATTAAAAGCAGCCCCATTCGATGTTGGTATCATACTGGGAGCACATGCCGAAATAGCCCCTGATTTTGTTCAACGCTGCATAAACAAGTTGGCTGAAATTGCGCAAGCGGGTTGTGTAGGAGGAGTAATTGACCATGTGTATGAAAATGAAACAAGTCACATCATTGGAAAGGCTATGTCGAGTGTATTCGGAGTGGGGAATGCCCATTTCCGTACAGGCACAAAAAGCGGGTTTGTGGATACGGTGGCTTTTGGCGCCTATCGAAAAGAAGTATTTGAGACCTGCGGATTTTTTGACGAAGAACTTACCCGAAATCAGGACGATGAATTCAATTTCCGACTCAGCCGATTCGGATATAAAATCTGGCTTGACCCCGAAATAAAAAGCCGCTATTTCGTCAGAGCCTCATTTTCCAAATTATTCAAACAATACAACCAATACGGATACTGGAAAGTATATGTAAACCGGAAACATCATACGGTTACCACGGTACGACAGCTTATTCCTGCCCTGTGGATTCTTTTCTTATTTGTAGGATTGGCAGGTTGTTCAGTTCATCCCGCCATGGCGGTTGTTTTTATATCAGGCGTGCTTTTATACCTGCTGGCTTCTGTAGCCTTTGCCTTTAAAACCGCCGATAAAATAGCCCAAACGGTTAAAATTATTTGGGCTTTCTGGATTCTTCACTTTAGTTATGGAACAGGATATCTGAAAGGAATCTGGGATTTCATTATCAGGAAACGAAAACCATCAACCGAAAAGGCCTTACTCACCAGATGACACGTGAGTAATCCCTCTTATTGGGAGACTTTTTTGTAAATCACGGGATCACTGTACCACTCCTCCTTCTTGATGGAA
>JBIJBG010000048.1:0-11720 GCA_044345355.1 Flavobacteriales bacterium | reverse complement strand
CAGACTTTCCCACCGCCTCTATCTTACCTCAGGCCAGATACGCAGACAGGATGTTACCGGATTTCTGGAAGACATCAGTGCAGATACAGCACGGATGAAACTGAACCGCCGCGACCGGTTCAACCTCAATTACCTGAAAGATGACAGCTGGGAGTGGTCATCCGACCCGGAGGCAGGAAATAGCGTAAAACCGATCCGTAAAACCTTCTTCAGACATTTTTACCGCAAAAAGAACGCATTGTACTCCTTTAAAACCAAAAAAAATAATCTGTTTGAAATACAGTTCAACCCCGTATTTTACGGTTCATTAGGCGTAAGCACGGGAGGTGCCGGCGGATACACATTTCAAAATACGCGAGGGTTCGAGGTGCGTGGAATGATCGGTCGCAGGCTGGGTTTCTACACCTTTCTGGGAGAAAATCAGGCAAGGCTTCCCGTTTATATGCAGCGTTTTGAACAAAAGTTCGGAGCGGTGCCTGGAGAAAATTTCTACAAAGACTACAAAACACAGGGGTACGATTACATGAACTTTCGCGGATATATCTCCTTCAGCGCCATAAAAGATGTGTTGCAGTTCCAATTCGGACATGACCAAAACCGTTTGGGACCCGGCTATCGCTCTTTACTCCTAGGCAATTTTGCCCCCAGCTACATGTTTCTGAAAACGAACATCAAAGTATGGATTTTCAACTACCAGTGGATGCTTGCCCAAGGCATAAACAACACCTCCAAATATGCGTATCAGGGATTCGATAAGAAATGGTTTTCCACACACCACCTCAGCCTGAACTTAGGTAAACATGTCAACATAGGTCTGTTTGAGGCCATCACCAACGGAGCCGAAAAAGCAGACGCCCGTTTTGAATGGAACTACCTGAACCCGATTATCCTTTACAGAGCCGTAGAAAGCTTTATCGGAAGTAAAAATGCGGCCATCGTAGGCATGGATTTTAAAGTAAATTTCCTTCGCCATGTGCAGATTTACGGACAGTTTGCGGTGAGCGAGTTCAGCATTGCCGAAATGAGAAAACGCAGCGGATGGTTCGGCAACCAGCAGGCCGTTCAGGTGGGTATTAAATACGTGGATGCCTTCACCCTGAAAAACTTTGACCTCCAATTCGAAGGCAATTATGTGCGTCCGTTTATGTACAGCGACCGGATAAGCGAGGGAGCTTACACGCACTACAACCAGCCCATGGCCCACCCGTTGGGAGCCAACTTTTGGGAGGTCGTGGGCGTTGCCCGTTATCAGGCCCATAAACGGGTAAACCTTACCGCAAAAGGATTTTATGCCTATCAGGGATTAGATCCATCGGGAGCATTCAATTTCGGAAGCAATCTGACCCTGCCGTATGTGGACCGCACCCAGGACTATGGCAACTTTATCGGCACGGGAGCCACCACCAGGATAGCCATGGTCGATTTTTGCGCCTCCTACATGGTACGCCACAACTTCTGGCTAGATTTCAACGCCCTATACCGCAGCCAAACAAGCACCGAGGATGCGCTCAGCTTCAACACCATTTTCGCTGCGCTCAATGTACGCATGAACATTGGTCGCAAGGAAACCTTGTTCTGACAAAAAGTCGTCGTAACCAACCAGATGTAGGAGATGTAAGGCGTTTTTAGAAAACAGGCTTTGGAAAAATTTAAATCCGCTTCTCGAAAAAGCCTCTCATATCCCCCGTTAATTTCCGGAAGGATATATGACTTCACCGCAAAAGAAATGCTCTTCTTCCACATTGTTGGAGGCCACCAAAACCAAACGCCCGGGTGCATATTGCCGGGCAAGCGAAGCATAAAAAAGCCTTCCCGATTGATCCAAATTGGAACATGGCTCGTCCAACAGCAACAGAGGAGCTTCGCTCATAAAGGCCAATATTAACTTCAGTCGTTGTTTCATTCCTGAAGAATACAGGCGAATCGGCTTGTCGAGGGCGGAGTTCAGGCCGGATGCCTCCAGTGCTTTATCCCAGTGCGAAGATTCCAAGACGGAGGTAAACTTCCGGTGAAATACGAGTTGTTCACGCCCGGTAAGCTCCTCTAACAAATCGATATACGGGGCGCAGAATGCCGTGGAGGACGCCCAACCGTTTGCATCGGCAACTATTTTGTCCATGGAAAAAGATATGCTTCCTTTATCCGGACTCAAATAACCGCAGGCCAATTTGAGAAAGGTGGATTTTCCCGAACCGTTGGGGCCGGCAATATGATAAGCCTTGCCCAAAACAAAATCAGCTGAAAATCCGGTTAGAATCCGGGTATTTTCAAAACGCTTGTGAACATCCCGAAAACTGAGTGCCGCGCCCATTATTCTTCTATATCCTTTTCCAGTACGGAGCGTTTCATCACCCCTTTTTTACTTTTCAGCAAAAAGAGCAAAATTTCATCCCGCTCCGGAGAGGAAGGCATCTCAGCCTCAATGATTTCAATGGCACGGCTTATGTTATGACCACGCAGGTAAATGATTCGGTAAATATCCTGGATATGGTTAATCTGCTCATTGGTGTACCCGCGCCGGCGGAGACCTACCGAATTAATCCCCATATAAGTGATGGGCTCTTTGGCCGCTTTTATGAAAGGGGGGATATCCTTGCGGATGAGAGAACCGCCTGCCACGTAGGTAAATGACCCTATGGAAATAAACTGCTGCACAGCCGTAAGTCCGCCGATATTGGCATAATTACCGATGTTAATATGCCCCGCGAGCGTAACACCATTGGCCAGAATACATCCATTTCCCACGATACAGTCATGGGCAATATGGCAATAGGCCATGATGAGACAGTCGCTGCCCACGGCAGTTTTAAAACGATCCATCGTGCCGCGGTTAATGGTAACAAACTCCCGAATGGTAGTGCGGTCGCCGATTTCGGTGGTGGTATCTTCCCCCTGAAATTTAAGATCCTGCGGAATGGCGGAAATAACTGCCCCGGGGAAAATTTTGCACTCACGGCCTATGCGGGCACCTTCCATGATGGTAACGTTAGAACCGATCCAGGTACCGTCTCCGATTTCCACATTTTTATGAATGACGGAAAACGGATCAATGATAACATTCTTTCCGATTTTGGCCGAAGGATCAATAAAAGAGAGCGGCTGAATCATGGGGCATTTTCGTTTTTTACAATTTGGGCCATCATTTCTCCTTCCATCACCACCTTGCCATCCACGTAGGCCTTACCCTGCATGTGGCAAATTCCCCGCCGTATGGGCGAAACCAGATGACAGATAAACACGACGGTGTCTCCGGGAGAAACTTTGCGTTTAAATTTAACTCCGTCAATTTTCATGAAATAAGGCGTATAGAGCTTGGGATCTTCCACCGTATTCATCACCAAGATACCACCTACCTGAGCCATAGCTTCAATCAGCATCACTCCGGGCATTACGGGATTATTGGGAAAATGGCCCGTAAAAAAAGGCTCATTGAAAGTGACGTTTTTAACGCCTACCACATGGTCATCGCTCATTTCAATCACCTTATCCACCAACAGAAAGGGGTAACGGTGAGGCAAAATATCCAGTATCTGATAAATATCGTACAACGGCGGCTTGTTCAAATCAATATCGGGCATTTGGTGCGAGGCGCGCTCTTTTTTGTATCGCTCACGCAATAAAGAAGCAAAAGCAGTATTTACTTTGTGGCCCGGTTTGGTGGCTATGATATGCCCTTTTATGGGTACGCCCACCAACGATAAATCGCCGATTACATCCAACAATTTGTGGCGTGCGGGCTCATTTTCAAAACGAAGGCCCTCCCGATTGAGCATCTCCCCTTCTTTGATGCGGATATCGGGCAAATTATATTTGGTTTTGAGTTCGTTCAGAATTTTTTCATCAATAAACCGCTCCACAAAAATCATGGCATTGCTCATGTCACCACCCTTTATCAAGCCATGTTTAAGAAGCAGTTCCAGTTCATGGAGAAATACAAAAGTGCGTGAGCGGGAAATCTCGGCGGCATAATCTCCTTCCGAATCAAACTTGGCAAACTGAGAACTCAGAGCCCTGCTTCCAAAGTCAATCATGACGGTAAGCTCATACTTATCCGAAGGCAGAGCCATAATTTCCGAACCGGTTTCAGGATCTACGTAGCGGATAGGTTCACGAATGACGAAAAAATCCTTCCAGGCATTTTGTTCCCTGATGCCGGCATTTTTAATCAAATCAGTAAAAATACCTGCACTGCCGTCAAGAATGGGCACTTCAGGCCCGTCTATCTCCATGATGCAGTTGTCTAAATCCATCCCAACCAAGGCAGATAAGGCATGTTCTATGGTGTGTATCCGAACATCGCCTTTTCCGATGGTAGTGCCGCGATTGGTTTCAATCACGAAATCAGCTACCGCCTTAATTTCCGGAGATCCTTCCAAATCGGTACGCCGAAAAACAAAGCCCGCGTGTTCATCGGCCGGCAGAAAGCGCATTTTCACTTCCATTCCCGTATGCAGTCCCTGCCCGGAAACTTCGAACGAACCCGCTAATGTTTTTTGTTTCGCACCCATTTTTACCGACATTTAAGCGACAATTGTAGGAATATTCGGGCAAAAAAGGAAAAGAGCCCTTCCTTTTTTTACACCACGGATTCCTTCAACAAGCGTCGTACTGCATGGAGAGCGCTTTCTACGGCACCATGAATCGTGGCAAAATGCCCCTCAGTATGGCAGGCCTCTCCTGCAAAATAAAGCTTTTTGTTCACCGAAGAAGCCAAAACCCTTCGGGCATCACCTTCGCCAAAAGCTGGAAAAGAATAACTTCCTAAAACAAATGGCTCGTTATTCCAATCCATAATCACATGACTGTCGTAGAATTGAGAGGCATTTCCATCAAACATGGAATCTAAATCAGCCAAAACCGTATTAATGGCAGAAGCTCCCTGGGCATGTAACACCTCTGCTTTTTCGCCCATAACAAAGGCCGTCAGAACTTTTGCTTCGGCACTTCTGCCAAGTCCGGTGGCCCAGTATTCAGGTACAGGGCCTGAACCATAAATGGACCCGGTATCATCGGGCCAAAACCGCTGAGAAAAGCGTAGGATGATTTTCATGCCATTGCCAAAACCTATTTTTTGAATGGCTTCGGATTTGGCAGGGCTCAATATAGGGGTAAACTGAATGAGACCGGCTTTTAAAACACCCAATGACACGGTGATGATCAGTTTGTCGCAGAGGTGGGTATTCCCCGAGCTGTCCATAACTACGATTTCATTGTTTTGATAGTTGATGCCGGTAACCGGCGTCTGAAAAGCAATGAGCGGAAGTATATCTGCAAATTTAGCCTCGATAAATCCGGCATGATCGGCGTTCTTAAGAAAAAAATTAGAATCCCCGGCGCTCCACATGCTATTACCGAGAGAGGCTCCAAAAACAGAAATCCGTTCTGCCGAGGTGCCGTATTCATTGGCCAAGATGGCATTTCCGTAGGGCATATATGCTGCATTTACCCCACGTGACTGTAAATAGGAAAGAACCGACTGTTCAGGACCCTCGTAAGTGCCATCATCTACCTCGCTATATGCCGTTTCCACGTTTTGAAAACCAATATCTGCCGAAAGCGTGTCTACATCACGCAGAACACCTCCGGTAAAGAGAAAATCCCTGGAATCTGCAGTAACGAAAGATGTTCCTGCTTCTCTGATCCATTCAAAATATACACTTTTTTGTCCATGAACCTCTTCGGCACCCAACTCCACCGTAAAGTCAGAAAAACCGGTCAACGACCTGATGCGGCCTCCCAAACGGGAAGAAGCCTCCAAAATTTTCACCTGGGCTCCTTTTGATTTAGCCAGTTGAGCTGCATAAAGCCCGGAAATTCCCGCCCCGATGACCAACACACGGCCGGTAAAATCAATATCGGGCAGCAAACCCTCTTTTTTACACCCATAAAACCATAGGGGATTGATAAAAGGACCTGCCGCAGCCAAGGCAGATAAACGAAGAAAAGTAGCTCGCCTCATACAACGAAGGTAAACTATTCACCAAGGAATACGGCGTTTTTAAAAATTTTGAAATACCCGCTTTAAATAGCACCTTTGCTCCAGGCATGAAGTTTGAACAACTGATACAGGAAATACGGGCGGAAAAATTCCGCAACGTTTACTTCTTGGAAGGCGAGGAACCATTTTTCATCGATGAGATTGAGCGGATGCTTGAAGCTAAAATTCTCAGCACGGACGAAAAAGAATTCAATCAGACCATTCTTTACGGTGCCGATACCGAAATCAGCCAGATTCTTTCCGAAGTCAGGTCGTACCCCGCCATGGCGACATACCGGGTGGTTATCGTTCGCGAAGCCCAGCATTTAGGTGATTGGGATGAAATGGCCAACTATTTCGAACGGCCAAATGAAACCACCATATTGATCATTTGCCACAAGTACAAAAGCTTAGACAAGCGCAAAAAGACACCGAAGGTTTTAAATGCCAATCCCCGATGTGTGCTATTTTCTTCCGCTAAAATAAAGGGGTACGAAATCGGCGCATGGATAAAATCCTATTGCAAAACCCAGCAGATTCAGATTGAAGAATCGGCCACCGATTTTCTGGCCGAATTTACAGGACCCGAGCCGGCCAAAATTTCCAACGAGTTAGAAAAATTATCGTTGGTGGTACCCAAAAATACCCCCATTACACGGGATATGATCCTAAAAAATGTGGGTATCCATAAAGATTTCAATATTTTTGAATTAATCAAAGCCCTAGCCACAAAAAACATTTCCCGGGCAGTGAAGATTACCGACTATTTCAAGGAAAATCAGAAGGCCCATCACTTTTTGAGCCTGAGCCCTCAGTTGTATGCCTATTTTACCAGACTGATGTTGTACAAATACTACCAGGCCCAACGCATGAGTGATTCGGAAATTCAAAAATTATTGGGACTTCATTTCGGCAATAAGGACGATTACACGCAAGGAAGTAAGAACTACGGAATACCCTCGATCAGGAGAATCATTCTCGAAATTTCGGATGCCGATCTGCGGGTCAAAGGAGTGGAAAACGGAGGCATGGAATCGGGTGAAGTGCTTCGTGATCTGGTTTATAAAATTCTTTTTCTGTAAATACCGTTTTATTATGAACTATTGGTTGGTAAAGTCGGAACCGGTTAAATACAGCTGGGAAAAATTCCTCGAGGATAAAAAAACCTTTTGGGACGGGGTGCGCAATTTTCAGGCACGCAATAACCTGAAAACCATGAAAAAAGGAGACCAGGTTTTGTTTTACCACAGCAACGAAGGGAAAGAAATCGTGGGCGTGGCCGAAGTTGTCGCAGAATTCTACCAAGACCCCACTACGCAAGATCCGCAATGGGTGGTGGTAGATCTTAAGCCGGTTCTCACATTCAGCAACCCGGTGAGCCTTGAACAAATCAAGCAGGATGCCATACTGAAGGAAACGGCTTTAATAAAGCAATCCCGCCTGAGTGTAATGCCCTTCACCGAAGAACAATTTAACCGTGCACTTGGCCTGGGTATGCCTGAAGAACAGGCTGATTTTAGCCTTCCCGGAAAAAAATGAGGAATTCCATTGGAATAAAAAATGTTTTTACTAAATTTGCACCCCAATTCATAAAAGATGGCAAAGAAAGGCAACCGAGTACAGGTAATCATGGAGTGTACCGAGCATAAAACAAGCGGTGTCCCCGGCACTTCACGCTACATCACTACCAAAAACAAAAAAAACACGACTGACCGTCTGGAGTTGAAAAAATTCAATCCCGTTCTGCGTCGCGTGACAGTTCATAAAGAAATTAAATAATTAGGGAACCATGGCCAAGAAAGTAGTAGCATCGCTAAAAAAAGGAGAAGGTAAAGACTTTGCCCGTGTCATCAAAATGGTAAAAAATGACAAAGGCTCTTACTCATTTAAAGAGGAAATCACCCACAAGGATTTAGCCAACGACTTCTTCAAGTCAAAATAAATTTCCTGAAATTGTTTTCCCAAGCCCCGTCACCAAATAACGGGGCTTTTTTACTTTATTTACCTTATGTTTCACTTTTTCGGTAAAAAAGAGCATAAAGATTCTTACGAGAAAGGGTTAGAAAAAACCCGAGAAGGAATTTTTGACAAGCTGAAGCGTGCCGTAGCGGGAAAATCAAAAATTGATGATTCCGTCCTGGACGAGTTGGAGCATGTGTTAATCAGCTCCGACGTGGGCGTGGATACCACTCTGAAAATCATACGCCGCATAGAAGAACGCGTAGCGCACGACAAATACATGGGCACTGCAGAGCTCAACAAAATACTGAAAGAAGAAATAGCCTCCCTGCTCAACGAAAACCAAACCGCCCCAGAAACTGATTTTACCCTTCCGGAAAATAAAAAACCCTATGTGGTCCTGGTTGTGGGCGTGAATGGAGTGGGCAAAACAACCACCATCGGAAAGCTGGCTTACCGCTTTACAAAACAGGGTTATCAGGTGATGTTGGGAGCGGCAGACACTTTCAGGGCCGCTGCCGTAGATCAGCTTAAAATCTGGAGTGAGCGGGCGGGTGTTCCCATCGTGGAAAAAGGCATGGGTGCCGACCCGGCCTCCGTAGCTTATGACACTTTGAATTCCGCGGTAGCCAAAAATTCAGACGTGGTGTTCATAGATACCGCGGGACGCCTGCACAATAAAATCAACCTCATGAACGAACTCACCAAGGTGAAAAATGTCATGAAAAAAGTGATACCCGATGCCCCTCACGAAATATTGCTGGTGCTGGACGGATCCACCGGCCAAAATGCATTTGAACAGGCGAAGCAGTTTACGGCCGCCACCGAGGTGAATGCACTGGCCGTAACCAAACTGGACGGAACCGCCAAAGGAGGCGTGGTTATTGGAATTTCCGACAGATTCAAAATTCCGGTGAAGTACATAGGCCTGGGTGAAAAGCCCGAAGATCTTCAGGCGTTTCACCGCGAAAGCTTTGTAGAAAGTTTATTCAAATCGAAAGACTAACCGCCTTATTGGCCAAATCAAAAGGGTCTTATTTTGAAAACAAAATCACTCCGGAAAAACAAAATCAACATCGTAACCCTAGGTTGCTCTAAAAATATTTACGACAGTGAGGTGCTCATGGGACAGCTGCAGGCAAACGGCATGAATGTAACCCATGAATCTCCCGCAGATGATTTCAACATCGTGGTAATCAACACCTGTGGATTTATTGATAACGCCAAAGAAGAAAGCATCAACACCATACTGCGGTTTGCCGAAGCCAAGCAGGAAGGAACCGTGGAAAAAATTTATGTCACGGGATGCCTGTCCGAGCGCTACAAAGGCGACCTGCAAAGCGAAATCCCCGAAGTGGATTCCTGGTTTGGCACACGCGAACTCCCCGCACTGTTAAAAACACTCCGTGCCGACTACAAACACGAATTACTCGGTGAACGACTGCTGACTACCCCGCGGCATTATGCGTTTCTGAAAATTTCGGAAGGTTGCGACCGCCCCTGTTCCTTTTGTGCTATTCCCCTGATGCGGGGAAAACACGTTTCCAAACCCATGGAAGAGCTTGTAAAAGAAGCAACCCATTTGGCGGCATCAGGCACCAAAGAACTGGTGATCATTGCGCAGGACTCCACCTATTACGGGCTCGATATTTACGGAGAACGACGACTGGCGGAGCTGCTCCGGAAACTGAGCGAGGTAGAAGGCATTGAATGGATCCGATTGCATTATGCCTTCCCGGCCGGTTTTCCTGAAGACGTACTGCATGAAATGGCCTCCAATCCAAAAATTTGCAAATACCTGGACATTCCGCTTCAACATATCAGCGATTCCGTGCTGAAAAGCATGCGCCGGGGAACCACCCGCGAAAAAACATACCGGCTGCTGCAAAATATGCGCGAAAAAGTGCCCGGAATAGCCATCCGGACCACGCTGATTGCGGGTTATCCGGGAGAAACCGAAGCCGATTTTGAAGAATTATGCCAATTCGTACGCGATATCCGGTTTGACCGACTGGGTGTATTTACCTACTCACACGAGGAAAACACGCACGCCTACCGCCTTACCGATGACATACCTGAGGAAATCAAAAAAGAGCGCGCCAATAAAATCATGGAAATACAGCGCGAAATTGCCGAATCCCTCAATGCCGAAAAAATAGGAAAGACCTTCCGTGTGCTTTTTGACAAGACGGAAGCCGGGTATTTTGTAGGAAGAACGCAATTCGACTCCCCCGACGTGGATAATGAAGTGCTCGTACCGGTAAAAAATAACTATGCCCGCATGGGCGACTTTGCGCAGGTAACCATCACCGATGCACGCGAATACGATTTATTTGGCGACATTGCAGAATGAATCATCCGCTGATTTTCCATCATTATTTCCCCCCTGCGGTTAACGATTATTTATCAGGAAAGGATAAGCTGCGACAGTTTTACACCCACAGTCCTGATCTTACCGGTCTGAAAAAAGCAGCTGAGGCCCGTGCTGAGAGTTCTTTCAAGAATAAGATTCTCACCCAAGTCATTCGCGAACAGTACAATACCATCGGTGCTGCGGGAAAGACCGTTTTCGAGTCTCTGGATGCCCTTGAAAAGGGAGAAGCACTCACCATAACCACCGGGCACCAGATCTGTCTGCTGACAGGACCGCTATACGTTATTTTTAAAATCGCGTCAACGATAAAATTAGCCCGTATTCTCCAGGCTGAATATCCCCAAAAAAAGATAATTCCCGTTTATTGGGCAGCCACGGAAGATCATGATTTCGAAGAAATACGGTCTATTTTTCTTAATGGGAAAAAATACACCTGGAATCCGCCCCTACCCGTTTCTGGAGCCGTCGGAAGAATCAACACTTCGGGCATGGAAGAGTTTTTCAGGGAGTTAGAATTTGGGGAAAACAATCCGCTCACGATTAATCACATCTACCGGGTGTTTAAAAAAGCATGGACCGAACAAGCCACGTTGTCCGATGCCATGCGCAAAGCCATCCACGAATTATTCGGAAAATATGGCCTGATTTGCCTCGATCCGGACGATGCTCGCCTTAAAAAAGCGGCTGCACGGCTCTTTGAAAACGAACTTTTTGAGCGGCCCTCCTACCCGCTCATCAAAAATACTTCGGAATCCCTCCATAAATTGGGATATAAAACGCCAGTAGAACCAAGGGAGATTAATCTTTTTTACCTGAAGGACGGAATCAGGGAACGCATCGTAATTAACCAAAACCGGTGGGAAGTGCTCAACAGCGAAATACGCTTTTCTGCCGATGAGTTAAAAGCAGAATGGGAAAACCATCCCGAACGGTTCAGTCCGAATGTAGCACTCAGACCCGTATTTCAGGAAATGCTGCTTCCCAATATAGCCTATATAGGCGGTGCGGCGGAAATCGGTTATTGGCTTCAACTGAAAAGCGTGTTTAATGCGTTTGCCACGCCGTTTCCCGCACTCATCCCCAGAGACGGATTTCTGCCTATTCCGAAATCAGTTTACCAAACATTTCGCCGATATGGGTTTTCCGATGAAGACCTGATGGCAAAACCGGACACGCTGCTGAAACGATACGTAAGCGAAAAAATGGGAACCACCTTGTCCGTAGAAAAAGAAGCAGAAGCCATAGACACCCTTTTCAGACAATTGAAAGAACGGTTCGCTTTTACGGGTCCTCAGGCCGAAAAAACATTCGGTGCCTCTGAAAAAAAATTGCAGCTTGAACTCAACAGAGTAAAAGCAAAAGCACTGAAATTGGCGGGCAAAAAAGAAGAAAGTCTACAGCTATTCTTGC
>JBIJBG010000251.1:0-3233 GCA_044345355.1 Flavobacteriales bacterium | reverse complement strand
GGGAAGAAAATGTTTGGGCTTGTAAGGTTTGTTGGCAGGGGAATACTCCGCCGGATTATTATTCTCATCGGCATAAATCCGGAAAATGGAAAAGTCTCCCGTATGGCGCGGCCACATCCAATTGTCCGTATCGCCGCCGAATTTCCCCACCGATTCCGGAGGCGTTCCTACCAGCCGGATATCGGTAAATACCTGATACACCATCAAAATGTATTCATTGTCGTAATAGAAAGATTTTACCTTTCCTTCATAGCCCGGGCCCTCTTTTGCGGCATCTGTTTCCAACTGCTTTATAACAGCCGCTTTGCCTTCCACTCCTTTTACTTTGGCCGTCACATCCTCCATGCGCACCAAAATTTTCACTTTCAAGCCTTCCACGCGGAGTTCCTTATTGTGCGATGAAGCCCAAAAACCGTCTTTCAGCCAGTTGTATTGGGTGGTGGAAAGCTCTGCGATGGCATCATAACCGCAATGGTGGTTGGTAAATACCAGCCCTTTGTCTGAAACGATTTCTCCAGTGCAAAATCCACCGAATGAAACGATGGCGTCTTTGATGGAAGCTTTATTCACACTATAAATATCTTCGGCTGTGAGTTTGCAGCCCATTTGCTGCATTTTTCCTTCCAACTGTTTTAAATATAGCGGAAGCCACATCCCTTCGTCGGCGCGTACTCCCTGAAACAAAAAACTGATTGCCGCGACAAGAACCAGGGCTCTTTTCTTAAAAATAGTCATCATGATTGTTTGATTTAAATTTGAAATAAGAACATTTAAAATTTGATTTTCAATCCGTCAAAAGCCATTTTAGCCCCGTTTTCTTCACCGGTGGAAGTCCATGTAATTTTGTTTCCGCTTATTTGAACGGTAGGTTCACTGACCGATTTGATTTTTTTGGGAAAAGTTACATCCAATTGATGGGTGAGCATCATACCCATGGAGGCATAGGCACTATCATTGGCTGATGTGCCCAAGGGGAGGGTACGATAAATCAGTTCTTTTTTCCCTTTTTGGGTTATTTTATCAAATGTACCGGTTCCCAAACCGGTCAATTCACCCGACTTCCCCATTTCGCGGTGTGCCGCATTCAAGGCTTCCGGATTCAGGAAATCATATGAAATGGTAATGATATCTCCTTCCCCCTTCATTTCGGCATTAGAAATTCCCTTTACGCTGTTCAGGGCCTGGGCCAGGAGCTTAATGTCTCCCAGAGAGTCGGACAGACTGTAGTTAATACTACCCGTGGAATCCATGCTCTTCGCAAAATCCATGAATGCGGTGGCATCCAATTGGTAACTGATTGTGCCGCCCATTTTGGAGTTGAAGACAACCTTTTCAGTAAGGGTGCATCCCACGGCAAAAAAGGCAGACAGTAAAAAAGCAAAAAGTTTTTTCATTGTTAAATTGGTTGGAAACACAAAGGTAAAATTATCCGGCCATTACCCAAGGGCAAGCGAATTTCCGTATTTTCTGCCTTTCCAGGTAAAGGTTCCCTTCAGGGAGGCTAAAGCCGTAAAAGCCAGATACAACGGATGAAAAAAGGATGAGGGAAAGATGTAGGGAATTAACTCCGGGCGGTTGAAGCGGATGCACAAAGGACCCAGCATGACAAAATCCGCGATCATTTTCACTGCGGATACCACCAAAATATGCGCAAAATTTCCGGAGGCCGAATGGTACACAAAAAGGCAAAACCAGGATACATGAATCAACACCATGAAGCCCGTCAGTACTTTTCCGGGCAAGCCATATCCGGCCGATTTACTTCCCCAGCGGACGCGTCGCTGAAAAAATTCGGCAATGCTTCCATCTCCGGGAGTGTCTGCCCTTTCCGCATAACGCGAGAGATAATGAATGGCCTTTTTGCCGTATTTATTTCTGACTTTTTCCAAGAGAAATACATCATCTCCGCCCGGATATTCCCGGTTACCTGAGTAACCTCCCACCTCTTGGAATGCCTCCTTTTTAAATCCCAGAAAGGCACCGTTGCACAGAAAAGGGAACCCCAAACCGGCAAAAGAAGTACACGATCCGCTGAGCGATAAAAATTCCAAATCGGCGAACGCAGCACCCGACCAACCGGCCGATTTTTGGACCACCATACCGCAAACCATTCTGACTTCTTTATCTGCAGCAAACGCTGCCATGGCATCCATGCCAACCTGCGTAGGCAGGGTGTCGGCATCCAAGGTTACGATAAAGGAGTTGGAAGCCTTGGAAACCCCCATGGATATGGCCGCTTTTTTCCCTGCTTCAGTTTCCGGCAAATGAATGAATAGAAAAGGCGAAATGGCACTTTGGTAAGATGCCAGGAGTTTTACTGTTTGATCTTCAGAATGATCATCCACAAAAATAACCTCACTTCCTTTGCATAGCCGAATTTCCTTTGATAAAATTTCCAAAATAGGGGTGATTCGTGCATACTCGTTGCGGTAAGGGATAACGATGGAAACCGGTGCAGAATGATTGCTACTCTTTTTTTTATTCCCCATCCTCCGCCTTCCAATCAACCAAAATACAGAAAACAATACGTAAACCGCAAGGATGGACAGGGTAATGAAGTGTGTCGACATAAAGGGATAAAACTACTAAAAGTTCCGCAAAGCCGCCAAAACTGATTACATTTGAACTCAATGTCAAAAGCCGGTGAAAAAATAATTCTGGGAATCGATCCGGGAAGCCTGGTCACCGGTTACGGAGTCATCGCGGTTTCCGGGAAGACCATCCGCGTGCTGGATCTGGGTGTTTTCAAAATGGGGAAAGTTGGAGAGCACTTCGATAAATTGAAAGTCATCTTTGACAACACGGGGCAAATCATTCAAAAATTTCAACCGGATGAATTTGCCGTGGAGGCGCCCTTTTACGGCAACAATGTACAAAGTATGCTCAAGCTGGGACGAGCGCAGGGCGTGGCTATAGCGGCAGCGTTACATGCCAATCTGCCCGTTTTTGAATATGCACCGCGCAAAGTGAAGCAAGCCATTACGGGAAACGGAGCTGCATCCAAAGAGCAGGTGGCAGCCCTGTTAAAACAGATGTACGGTATAACCATAGATACCCAATTTCTGGATGCGACTGACGGGTTGGCTGTAGCGGTTTGTCACGGCTTCAGAAACGATATTTCATCCGCCTCGGGCAAAACAAATTCCTGGGAGGCGTTTTTGAAAAAAAATCCGGAACGGCTTAAATAAAATTCTGAATATCGAGGAACAAGTAGAGCCAGATCAGGACAAATA
>JBIJBG010000005.1:0-36477 GCA_044345355.1 Flavobacteriales bacterium | reverse complement strand
AACCTCCCAACCACACCCCAACCCCCACCACGCCGCGGGGGGGGGAACATTCAGACATCGGCTTATTTCAGCCCTGTTTTTTCGGCAAAATATTCGGCAAAATCTTCCATGTGTTTGGCCATTTCTTCTTCTCCCGTGGCTCTTTGCAGGGTTTCAGACATAGAAATGAGATTTTGATAAAAGAATTGGAGCATGTCGTTTACGGGCATTTCCTTGGTCCATAAATCAATACGCATGCTGTTGTTTTCTGCCGGATCCCAGATGGAAAGAAAGAAAGCGTTCATTTCCCGCAATTTATCCGTTTCGGACTGATCTGCCTTCCAAAATAGCTTTTCGGGGATTTTATTCTCGTCTAAGATAACCTGGATTTCAATTTTTGATTCTGTCATGATTTCGCTTATTTGTATTTGGGTTTGTACCCCGAGCGGGTAAAAATGGTTTTATAGTCCTCATTATTCATCAGGTTTTCCAGGCTTACGTTTTCGTTTTTTTCAAGGTAGCTTTTTACGATATTACGGCCTACCCAGACGCCTATTCTACCTGGAACCTCACGCGGCATGCCTGCGGCAAACGGAGCCTCTTCCATAATTTTTTGAATTTCCTTCTTGTCTTCCGTAAAGAGCAGTTTCTTTTCGATCAGATTTCCCCAGATCTGCGCTTCGTTACCGGCAATAAATTCCACCTGTTCTTTGGTGAAACCGAAAAGGAATTCATCTGAAATATCTGGAAGCATCACCTGCACCATGAAGGCTATTTTTCCTTTGTAAACCATGTGGTCAATCATGGAAAGTCTGTTAATATCCTTCGGAAATTCACTCATGAGCCAGCCGGTAAGCACTTCCGGAATCATGTGTGGTTTATCTTTGCGTTTGCACACATAATCGGGATAGCCCAAAGCCCGGTAAGGTTCAAAATCACTTCCCAGAAACATATCCAGTCCGATGGCCATCACGCTGTCCGTTGCCACCACGGCATAATTTAATGCGGTAATGCAGAAAACCACTTTGGGTACCGTAGCCTGTGGTAAAAAGTGATGATAACGCCTGAACGCATCCGTGAGCGTTTTTTCCAAATCATCCGTTTGGCTATAGACTAAAGCGGCTTCATCGGCCAACTGTTTGATATAAACATCATTCAGGAATCCTGCCAGGGGCACGTTAAATTCCTGGTCATCCGGATTCCCCAGCCGCAGCACCCCTGCAAAGTAATCCCGGTAAAAATCGGGGTATTTTTTTTGGATATCCGCCAATACGGCATCCGGATTTCGCGTGCCGGGCGGAAACAGATCTCTCTCCAGATGCCTGTAATTGAGGGCGAGGTTTATTTTTTCGGGATTGATTTCAAACCGATTTTTTCGGCACGCAGGCATCAGAAAAATGACCAGACCGATTGCTGCGAAAATGAATACCCGGACTGTACTGTTCATTTTTTTATCTTTGATTCTCGGACAAAGGTAATAGGGAATGTCTTTTTTCACGGAATCTCCTACTGCCTTTCCGGCGAATGGTTCTATGGATCGTAAATAATCTTAATGGTTATACCTTTTTATTCACTACGAAAATAAGATTGGCATGAAAAAAGCAATGTTGGTTTTTGGTCTGATGTTCGGTTTCTTTTTTTCTTGTTTTAGTCAGAAGCGCGATACGGATTCGCCTTTTCGATTCGGTTTGCAGTTTAATCCTTTGTTGACCTGGAACCGGGGAGATAACAATTTCGCCCCCGCCGGAATGAAAGGAGGGTTTGAGTATGGATTGAACATGCACTATTTTTTCTTTAAAAACGTGGGTGTGGAAACCGGCTTTTACATGAACCACCACGGGGCTAAATTCAGCTATGATGCCGACTCCCTGAAGGGGCCGGTTCAACAGATGCCGGATACCGCCAAATACCGGTATGATTTGAATCTGAATACCATTTTTGTCACCTTGCCCATTGCATTGCGTTTTCGTACCAACCAGCTCGGCCCCGTGTATCTGTATGGGAAATTCGGTGCCGATTTTTCGTTTAACGTACTTTCCAAACTTCGGTTTTCCGGCAGGGATCTGAATGTGCAGGAGGACATGACGGATCCGGTGGTATATGATGAAAAAACGTATCGGGTGGCGGGTTCCTTTGCCCGGATCGGGATTTTGGTGGAGGCCGGCGTGGAATATCCCATCAGCGGGTCATTCAGCCTCACCGCCGGGTTACGGTATAATTACGGATTTACCAATATTCTTCGCGATAACATGTCGTCTACCAAACGGCCTTTCACCCCCCAGGCGGGTGCCGTGGCTTATCCGTTCCGCACGCCGGGAAGAGAGGACATCCGTACCCAATACCTGGGGCTCACTGTCGGAGCGTTGTTTTAATCAGTAAATGAGAACCGTTTTTGAGCTCCTTTTTCCTTCGGGCGATTGCAGTACAATCTGATAAACACCGGGGATTAAATCATCCACAGAAAAATCGGCATACGGCTGAATCATCAAGCTTTGCCTTACCACCCTGCCCAATTGGTCTATGATGCGGGCCTGATAACTTTCGCCCGTCTTATTTCTCAGAATAAATAATCCGTCCGTAGGGTTCGGGAAAACGAGGAATCCGTCTTCCGTGAATTCTTCCACCGAAAAATCATCGATTACGGTAAGCAGTGCAGCGTCTGATGTGTCCTTGTTTTCGGTACAGCCTGCCGTAATAATACAACGGTAACGGGTATTGTTTAACGGAACCGAAGCGGCAACCGTTAGTGTGGGCGTGTACACTCCGCTGAATCCGTTGCCGTTTTGCAGGTTGAACCATGTTCCGTTTCCTGTTTCCGACTGCCATTGATACACCATGGATGTTGCATCCGTTCCGGTAACGGAGAAAGTCGCATTGGTGCCTGCCATTACGGTTTGTGCTGCCGGTTGTGTGCTGATGGCCGGAGTACCCGAACCGAAACCGGTCCAATCTATCGTGATGGATGCCGGCTGGCCAAGGTTGCGCGCATCATCGTAGGGAATTACGCTCCAATCGGTCACGTTGCATCCATTTACCGTATTGTCCGATTCCCAGATGGGAGCCTGAACCGAGTCGATGATCTGGCTGCCGGCCTTGATGTAGTATCCTTTCACCCCGAAATTATCCGCGGGTTCACTCCAGGACAGGGTAAAATCGGAAGGGCTAATTTCTTCTGAAACATTGATTTCAGTGATGGTCTGGGGAGCTTCCGTATCATTTTTTCCGATCACAAACACCTTGGAATTTTCTCCCATTGTGCCCGTAATGCGGTATGTTCTCCCGCTCACCTGGGTTATCGTGTTGATGTCCAACCGGCCGTTTGCATCGGTTTCGTAAAATTGTTCCAGCGGAATCCATTCGGGAACCGTGAATTGGATGTCGAATGGAGTGGAAGAGATACTGGCGGCCCAGTTGTGGTTGATCACATTGACCACCGTGTAATCAATCGTGTTGTTCAATAACGTGATGACCATGGCATCTGGCCCGGCCATGGATTTTGCAATGACATTTCCGGAGTTTACCGTTACCCCGTTCCAGGGTTCTCCATACAGGCAAAGATTTTTGATTCCGTTCAGCTGCCGGGCCAGCTTTTCGCTTTCGTTCCAAAGGGAAGGATTGTCGTCCAGGTGATTGGGCTTTGCCGTAAAAAAATGAATTCCTTTGGCACCTGCCGATACATGGGCCCAAAACTGAAAGTTGATGACAAATGGCTCAGCCTGGTTGCTGAAGGCATTTGAAATTAGCTGCGACCAGGAATTCATGCGCTTGGGTTCCGTGTTTTTCTTGAGTTGCTCCGTGTATTCAATGGCTTCCCTTACACTGCCCTCGGTGGTGTACCAGTATGGAAAGGGAATTACGTTCGGCGGACCATCGTCGCTGTAGTGGTCCATACTCACCACATCGGTAAAGAATCCATAGCGCTGAAAATTTTTCTGGGAAGCCAGGTTCACATAGCTCGGGGTATTGGAATCATTAAGCCAATAGGTTTTATTTTTGATAATTTCTTCTGATATCGGCTTATTGTTCAGGTCGGGCTCATCATCCACATTCCAATAATGAAAAACGGGATTACTGCTGTTTTGGGACACATATTGGGCGGCATTTTGTGGAGTGAAGGCCCCATTCACAGAAAAATCGGCCTCTCTGACTACCTTCATGTAGTATTCGGGCAGATTATCCGTCATGTCGCTTAAGTCATTCGGGCCGAAAACGGAGGTAATGGACAGCCGGCGGATGCGTTTTCTTCCTTCCTCTTCATTATTGTTGGCCAAGGGTGAGTGCCAGGTACCTATGGGGAATTCTGCGGGCACCAACCGCTGAAAAGTGGATACGTTTTTTTGGGCATTTTCAGAAGTGTACCGAACATTCAGCCGAATCGGCGCTAAGGGGTACAATTGACCGGGTAATGTTTGAATTTTCAGTATGCAAACGGCTCCCGGTTTGACGGTTGTGCTGTTTCCGATAATCTGCAGTGCCGGATTTCCGGGAAGCAGTTCACTATCATTCAGCTCCAACCCGTTGAAAACGGCATCGGAGGTTCCGTCATTTCTGAGATAAACCCAAAGGGCATTCAGCTCACGCGAGGGCATGATGTTGGCCAGGCGAAGTTTGGGGGTGCTGTTAACAAATGTCTGCTGAGCGGTATGGCCCAGGGACGTAGTGGCTTCTATGGATACGGTTTCCCCTTCCCCAAATGGGCTGGCAATTCCTTTCAGCAAAACCGAGGTGGTGCCTCCCGGCGCCATTTCCAAGGGCCACCATACGGCAAATCCGAGCGTGTCGGTTATGCCTCCCATGGTCACGGTTACTTCTGCGAGCGAATCCGTGGCCGTACCGTTGTTTTTTACAAATAACGTAATCAGCCCGCCGTTATCCGCCGTTCCCGTTTCCAGCGTGCCGTAGGTGGATCCGAAACTGGCTTTATGGTAGGAGGTTTGTGCCGTGATGCTGATTTGGGCATCTGCAGAAAGCCACGCAAAGGCGAATGAGGCAATAAGGGAATAAAGAGCGTTACGCATAGCTTAGTGTTTGATTTGCAGTCAAAAATAGAAATATTCAAGTTGTGTCATCAAAAAAAAATTTGCCCTATTGTGTCGGAAGGCAAATTCAAAAATGAAACCGGCATCAGGATATAAACCGGCTTTTTATTTCGGGGGTTGGTATCATGCAGGTTGCTTTTCTGCCGAACCATCGGTATCTGTTTTTTGCCACAATCCGGTACACAAAATCGCGCAGAAAGGCGGGAACGATGATTAATCCGTAAAGCAAAGGCCATCCGCCCGAAAGTTCTTTCATTACACGGAGTGCGGCAGCAGAGCGGGTATATATTTTACCGTTTTCCGAGAGGAGAAAGGTATCCGGTGATTCGGCAGACATCCCGTTTTCTTCAAGCGTATTTTTCCCCCGCGGGCTCTGCAGCGTGCAAAATTTGAATTTCCCTTTCGGATCATATTTCAGTATAAACAAAACACCGGCATGGCATAAATTACACACCCCGTCAAAATACACGATGCGTTCCATGCCTTTTAATATTGATTGGTGGAGAGCAGAACCAGGGTGCATGCATACTCGGCGCGGATTCCTGCATTCCTTGCCAGCTCGGCTAATTCCGCATTTTCCGTGCCCGGATTGAAGATTATCCGCCTGGGTTTCAGACGTAGCATTTTCTCATACAATGGTATTTGGTGCTCCGGTCCGATGTACAGCGTTATGGTGTCCAAATCGTTTATGGTTTCCGGCCACTCATTCAGGATAGGGATACCGAGCACCTCTCCTTTTTTAATTCCCACGGGAATAAAGGCATGCCCATATTGCTGCAGCAAGCGCGCCGCTTTAAAGGCATAACGTTCCGTGTTTGGACTTGCCCCGGCGATGAGTGTCTTTTTCACAGGGCAAATTTCCATCTTTTTTTGCGGTTATTTGTGTTTCAAACAAAAAACCGGCATGCGCACACTCCGTTTGGTTCTGGGCGATCAGCTCAATTATACCCATTCTTTGGTTCAAACGCCCGATTCATCGGTAATCTGGGTGATTATGGAATTGCGGCAGGAAACGGATTATGCGCCCCATCATGTGCAAAAAGTCATCGGATTTTTTGCGGCCATGTATAATTATGCCCGTTTTTTAGAAAAGAAAGGGCATCAGGTCATCCATATAAAAATCAACGATCCGGAGAATACGGGAAGTCTCACTGAAAATCTGTCCCGTTTAATCGTCCGGCATGCCATATCGCGCTTTGAGTATTTTCTGCCGGATGAATACCGGCTTAACGTTCAATTAAAATCATTTGCTTCGGAATTATCCATTCCCGTGGCGGTATTTGATACGGAACATTTTCTGACGGAGCGCGATGAATTATCCCGCTTTTTTGAGGGGAAAAAGGAATACCTGATGGAATCGTTTTACCGCATGATGCGAAAAAAACATGGGGTATTGATGGATATGGCAGGGAAGCCTTTAGGCGGGAAATGGAACTATGACGCCGAGAACCGGAAAAAATGGGATGCACGGAATCCGTTGCCTCAGCCTTTTTTGTTGGCGCATGATTTTTCCGAGATTTTACGTGAGCTTGAACAAGCCGGCGTGAAAACCATCGGTCAGGTGGATGCGGATCATTTCTTTTGGCCGGTAAGCCGAAAGGAATCTCTGCTTTTACTGCATGATTTTGTAGAGAGGATGCTTCCCCATTTCGGTACCTATCAGGATGCCATGGTGTTAAATGCCTGGAGTCTTTTTCACAGCCGGATTTCGTTTTCGCTGAATACAAAAATGCTGCATCCCAAGGAAGTGATAGATGCCGTGGAGCAGTCGTATCGCGAGGGGAACGGGCGCATCAGTCTGCCGCAGGCGGAAGGCTTTATCCGGCAGATTTTGGGTTGGCGGGAATATATGCGGGGCATTTATTGGGCACAGATGCCTGATTATGCTCAGTTGAATTTTTTTGGTCATGCACGAAAGCTGCCTTCCTGGTTTTGGACGGGTGAAACCAAAATGCGTTGCATGCAGCAGGCCATTTCCCAGTCGCTGGAAAAGGCCTACGCCCATCATATACAGCGGCTGATGGTTACCGGCTCTTTTGCGTTGATGGCCGGCATTCACCCGGATGAATTAGACCGGTGGTATCTGGGCATCTACATGGATGCCATAGAATGGGTAGAAATAACCAATACCCGAGGCATGAGTCAGTTTGCCGACGGCGGAATCGTGGGCACTAAGCCGTATTGCGGAAGTGCGAACTACATGCATAAAATGAGTAATTACTGTTCCAATTGCCATTACGATAAGGATAAGCGCTATGGGGAAAAGGCCTGTCCGTTAAACAGCCTGTATTGGAATTTTTACCTGCGCAACCGCGAAAAATTGGCAAAGAATCCCAGGATAGGCATGATGTATGTATTACTGGATAAAATGGCCCCAGAAGAAAAGGAAGCAATTGTGACCCAGGCTGGGGATTATTTGAGCTGTTTGGAGGAAATTTAATTACGTGTAATCGGGTATGGCCAAAAAGCAAAACCGCCCGGAAGTATTCCGAGCGGTTTCACCAAACTAAACCCTAACCCTAACGTTTTATTTCTTAATCAGCTGAGAGCTGAATACTGAAATTCCATCTGTAATGATAATTGAATAAACGCCTGAAGGCAATTGCTCAACATCTAACATATAAACACCATTGCTTTGATTTTGGTTTAAAGCGTTAACTGATTTTAACACTTTTCCGGTCATGTCGGTAATCATCAACGTGCCGTTTTCTGAAAGTTCTGCAGGAATTACCACGTTCACAAAAGATTGTGCAGGATTCGGATAAACATCCAATTTTTCTGTGGAAACTGTTCCGTTGGCGATACCGGCGATGTTAATTTCAGGAAGTGGAATAAAATCACCACCTGTAATGGGCACTGCAAACAAACCGAAAGCCTGCAGGTTGGCTACGTTCTCATCGGCGCCGGTAAGGAATCCGCTGGCCATAACCACGAGAGCCTGATTACCGAATGCAGAAAGAGGCGCAGTATAGGCCTTCACGGCGGGACCTCCGGCAACAGCCACATCCAAACGGAGATCGGCAGCAGGAGCATCCAACAATGCAGCTCCGTTGTAGCTTACGTTTCCGGCCAGTGTGGTAATTGTTCCGGCGGCATTCAGATTTAAATCTACCGCAGGAGCATCTACACCGTGGTGTACGGCTGTTACACTTACGTTTCCTGGAGTTACGGAACGAACTTTGGCGTTATTTACCACTTTCAGGTTAAAGTTGATGGCAGTACCGTTCACACTCACGGCGTGGGCAAAACTACCACCTGCAGTGGAAGCAACACCGTTGGCAATGAGCGCATAGGTTGTATTTGTAGCTAAAGTGAGGGGAATGGTGGCCAAAGGTGATGCCGGATTACCTCCCGGAGCAGTGAATTTTATCGCTAAAGGAATGGGAAGAACTGGAAGGAAAAGGTACTCAGTAGCTGTTTTGTAAGCAAAATTTTGAGCGAAAGGAATATCCAGATTAAAGAGGGGAACGCTTACATAAACATCAACAGAAGCCAATGCGGGATCAGCCGCGTTGTGGATTACCTGCGCACGGCAGAGGTCAGAAGCAGTGAAAGGAAGTACTGTTCCGTCAGGAAGAGCGGCAAACAAATTGAAATCACCGCCGGTACCGGTCAATCCTGAAGCGAATACTACCGCACCCGATCCTGATGCAGCACCCGTAGCCAGATCAAATCCGCTGATCATGGTGTTGTAATCGGGAGATAAAGTAAGTACCAATGTGGTTGCACCGGTATCTAAGTTGGCGTAGGCAGAAGTGAATTCACCATAGGCCAGTGAAGGAATCAAAGGAGAAACGGCATCATTCACATCAAATGCAGCCACTGCGGGAGCATTGGTTGAGCCATGGAATACCTTCACGGCAACCTGTCCTGCGGGAGCGGTGGTTTGTAGTCCGGAGAAGAAGATGTTAAACGGAGTTGTTCCGTTTCCTACCAAACCGGCGGCAATACCAACATAACTTTCTCCTGCGGTAAGCGTAGGGAGAGGCAAACTGAAAAGGGTGTCATTTACGGAAGTGCTTGTTCCTCCTGCAATACCTACGCGGGCATTGGGAACACCTGCCAATACGGGAAATACGCCTGTTGCTTCGCGATAACCCAGATCATCCACTGCAGGAGCCGGAGTCCATATTGCCCCGTTAAAATAATAAAGATCCACAAGGGCTGCCGCAGGGGTGGCGCAGTTGTGAATCACCTGAAGGTTGGCCGTGGATTGAGCTCTGGAAACTAATCCGAAAGCAGCAAAAGCCGTCGAAAGAATAAAAATCTTTTTCATCATATTAATTTTTGTTTATGCCAGAGTAACTCATCTTTCTCCTGTTTTGTTTAACAATGGTCTGTGCTTTTTCAACAAAAGTAGGCTAAAATATCATAAACAATTGATTATCAATTGAATTAATTTTTAAATTTTGTGTAGCCTTTTAAGCCAAAATGTGAAAATCTATCCACAAAATGTTTTTTTGGAGGCTTGAGGTTAAGATTCGCGATAATTATTATCTCTTATCCGTTATCCTTTTTATTCTACCTTAGAGGTATGATCATTTTATCTGATTACGTGCATTGGAACCCGGATCCCATTCTTTTTGATTTTGGATTTTTACAATTGAAGGCCTACGGGGTTCTTTTTGTCACGGGTTTTGTTCTCGGATATTTCTTTTTCCGGCGCGAGGCAGTGCGCCAATCCATTCCGGTGGCTAAATTGGATACTCTTCTTTTTCTGGTTTTGGGTTTTTCTATATTAGGTGCCCGCATGGCCCATGTCTTTTTTTATGATTGGTCATTGTACAAGCACAATCCCGGAAGTATGCTGAAAATATGGGAAGGCGGATTGGCCAGTCATGGCGGAGGAATAGGCATGGTGATGGGCGCATGGATCTGGTGTAGGTTTGTGGCCAAGACCTCATTTTGGCGCGTGGTGGATTTAATGGCGGTTCCAACTCCGCTTGCGGGAGCGTTTATCCGTCTGGGTAATCTTTGGAACAGCGAAATTTTGGGTAAACCGGCCGAGGTATCCTGGGCCTTTATTTTTGAATCAAGAGATGCGGTTCCTCGCCATCCGGTGCAGCTTTATGAGGCAGCCTGTTACGTGGCCGGTTCGGGTATTTTGTATCTGCTTTACAGAAAATTTGGTCTTCGGTATAAGGGACTCCTTACCGCCGCTTTTCTTCTGGTTATTTTTATTCCCCGTTTCCTTTTGGAGTTTTTTAAAGAGCCTCAGGAAAATTATGATTTGGGAATACCGTTAAACACCGGGCAAATCCTCAGTTTACCCTTTATCATCATCGCTACGGCTTATTTGATTTGGAAGCTGCGCGTCCGAATTACAGCAGCTGATGTGTAGTCATATTCAGCCATTCCAGCGGGGCATTTTGAAGCAGATCTTCCAATACTTCCTCCTCCAGCCCTATGGATAAGGCCAATTTCCCCGGCGGGTCGAGTTCGCCCAACGGAAAGGGATAATCAGACCCCAGGGCTACTTTTTTGCTGCCGAACATGCGGATGATGTTCCTCAGGACATGTTCATCAAATGTCAGCGTATCCACCCAAAAGCGTCCGCAGTAATCTCTGGGATTATTCGGATTGTCTATGGCTACCAAATCGGGACGCATCTTAAACCCGTGCTCAATCCGGCCTATGGTTCCCGGAAAAGATCCGCCGCCGTGGCAAAACGCTACGCGAAGTTTGGGAAACCGATCGAAAATACCCCCGAAAATCATGGAGCAGACGGCTCTTGATGTTTCCGCCGGCATGCCTACCAGCCAGGGGAGCCAGTATCGGCGCATGTTTTCTGAGCCGGGCATATCCCAGGGGTGTACCAATACACTCAGGTCGTATTTTTCACATACTTCCCAGATGGGATATAGTTCGGGTTCATTCAGATTCCAATGATTGATATGGGTGCCTACTTCCACGCCTTTTAGCCCCAACTCTTTGGCGCACCGCTCTAATTCTTTACAAGCCAGCTGGGGATCCTGGAAGGGCAGGGTGGCCAAGCCGATGAACCGTTTGTGGTCGTGCAAGCAACATTCGGCAATATGGTCGTTCAGGTACATGGAGGTTTCCAGTGCATGTTCGGGTTTTGCCCAATAATTAAACAAAACGGGTATGGTGCTTAATACCTGGGTATGCACTTCGGTGTGCGCCATATCCTCTAACCGTTTCGACGGACTCCAGCAGTTATCTTCGATTTCGCGGAAAAATTTATCGCCGATCATCATGCGGGCCCGGCAGGGGGCATGGTGATGTAGGTGCACAAAACCGTCGTATCCGAATTTAAGCCCGTAGTTGGGCATTTTTTCGGGCATCACGTGGGTATGTATATCTATCCGCAGCAACGATGCGAAGATATAAAACCCAACGGGTTTTTGGCAGCCTTATTTGCGGATAAACTTTTTTACGGCCGTACCCCGGCTTCCGGTTACCTGAATGAAATAGATTCCCGGTGATAACGCGGAAACGTCCATCCTTGTCATATTTCCCGAACCGTCATTTTCCTTGGAAAGGATCTGTTTGCCTGAAGCATCGGATAATGACAGCCGAAAATTTCCTGATTGGGGCCCGATTTGGATATCCACATAATCCTCGGAAGGGTTGGGAAATAATTCAAAATCAAAACCTTCGATGCTGTTTTCCTCTGTGGAAAGCGTTCCGCCCACCGTAAAAAAGTGTAGGATGGATGTACCGAAATTGGCATTGAACGTGCGCAGGTTGGAAATACTTTCGGCTCTCCGGAAGCGAACAAAACCGGCACCGTCACTATTGAAACTGTAAAAGGAAAGGCCGTTTTTGCCGGCATCTAAAAATTCAAAACGATAACACCCGTCAGCAAATTCCAACGTGTCTTTATACTCGGTATTGGCCGTATGTGAATTGCGTGAAAAGACGAGATTTCCCTGAACGTCGCGGATGGAATAGGATGTTTCTGAAGGCGCTCCGTTGGTTTTATAATTCACTACAAATTTGGCAGGGTACACCGGCGGTATGGTGAAATAGCTGTAAGCCGTGTTGTTGTGCAGGTATTCATCTGTCTGGTTGTTTGCCTCCAATATGCGTACGACGAACTTTTTTTCCTGATTGGCTCCGCTCCAGTCGGCCACGGGAAAGCGGAATGTATCCGTTTGCAGAAAAGCTAAGTTTCCCGTCCAGGTAACCGTATATTCCATGCCATTTTCCACTTTGGACCCCAATTTCAGCTGTTGCAGATTTTGGGATCCCGTGTTGCGCACAATTACCGAAGCTTCATGGCAGATGGGATTAAACCGTCCGTAGTTGGGGTTTTTATTGGGGCCTAAAATTTCTACCACCTCCGCATCATTGCTAAATGCGGGTGCTCCGAAAAGAAAAAGTTGGGAAGAAATGTTGTACGAACAGTTGTTATTGTTCACGTTGGTGAACGGCTCCATATCCACGTTCAGGGTATGTGCTCCCGGTGCCAGATACGGGGTAAGGTTGAATGTAAAATCACCCGTAGGTCCGCCGGGACACCAGTTGGCGCGGTCGTACAGCCAGGTGCCCGGCTGCGGGAACAGCGGATTCAGGCCGCAGGTTTCATTCCAAATCAGGCTTTGGCCGCGTGGCTGATTATCCGTTTTTACATAGAAGTATTTGGGACAGAATTCCGCACAGTTTTCATTGCCGCCAAATCCATGGCCCGAGGGCCGATACATGAATTTCGCATATTGGGTTCCTGCGGGAATCTGTACTGATTTTTCACTGAGGAAGTTTTCAATCGGATTGTTGGGATCTCCATACGCGGATGCACCTTCATATATTTTGACCACGTCCAAGACCGGATGGGGTGGCGTGCCTTCCACAAATTCAAAATCCAGGGTGGCGGTAAAACCATCCTGGTAGCCCTGGTATTGAACCCGTATATCCACAGAGTCCTTCAACATAGGGGCATAATCGGTCACATCGAACGTGTATGTCCATTTCCAGGAGTTGTTAAATGTTCCCGCATAGGGCGTGATTACCCTGCAGAGTTCAATTTCTTCTTTGATGGCATTGCCCGATGTATCCGTTTGCCCGGTGGGGCGTAAAACAAATACCCTTGTGGTATAATCCCACTCCGAACATCCGCTGGATGGGCATCCGAGTGTGTACCGCAGCAGGATTTTTTGGTAAGTGGTCGTTCCTACGGGAAAGCCGGCCCGCTTATCAAAATTTCCATACCAATTCATATGGGTGGCATCGTGGGCGCGGACTACGGTGGTATCTCCGGGTGCCCCAAAAACCGATGAGATTGTCAGAAACAGGAATGACAGAAAAAAGAAACGTGACATGGCTCAATAATTTACAGTCAAAAAGAGGAAAAAAAACGGGACAAAACAAATAAGTAAGTGAGCAAAATTTCAAAGAATGTAAATGATTTCCGCACTGCAGTTGCAAGTGATGGTTTCGGAGTATTACTCTGCCCATAATTTTTGATAGACTCCATCCCCGTCATATCGTTCTGCCTGTAATTTCAGATTAAAATGGCGGTCAGGTCTGGGATCATTGCCTACGCCGGCCACGTACATCCAATTGCCGTAGTTGCTACACGGATCATAATCAATAAGCAGATGTTCAAACCATTCCGCACCCGCCTGCCAGGGTTGGTTCAAATCGTGGCACCAATAGGAGGCACAATTTTGCCGCATGCGGTTACTCAGATAGCCGGTAAGCCGGAGCTCGTTCATCCCCGCATCACAGAAAGGTTGCCCGGTTTGCCCGTTTTTCCATTGTTTCCATACATTTTCATTTAACCCGGAAACAGATCTATTTTTTCTGCGGATGCCTCCTGACTGAAAAATCAGGTTGCCGTATTTGCGCGCCACGAAACGGAAATAATCTCTCCATAACAATTCAAAAATAATCCAATAGGTTTCTTCTGAAGGGCCGAATTCATTTTCAAATTGTTTTATTTCGGCATAAATACGCCTGGGTGAAACAGATCCGTTGGCCAACCAGGGCGAAAATTTGGTGGAATAGGCTTCTCCGATTAATCCGTTTCGGGTGGTTTTGTAAGAGGAGGCTAATTTCCGTTCCCACAGGTAATCCTTCAGTCTTTTCAGGGCTTCGTCTTCACCCCCGAAAAAAGGGAATGCCGTCCGCGGATCGGGCAAAGGAGCCCCGAAAGGATATATTTGTTCCCATGTTATTTCCGTTTGGGCTAATTGTGTTGAAGGGGGCGGTAATTTTTCCGGGGCCGGAAAGGGAGCAGCCATCGTGGCAAACTTTTCCACTTTTTTGCGAAATTCCGTGAATACATCCGGCATTTGAGCCATGTCGAACGGCAGTGAGTTGTCCTCAATAAGTGTTTTTTCTCTTCGGATAAGGTGGTTCAGCCCGGAAAGGGTTTGCTGTACTTCTTTTTCGCGCTGCTTTTCAAAGGCAGTATCTTCCTGCTCGTAAATTAAGGTGTCGGCTCCTGTTTGTGCTGCCAATTTTTTCAGCACTTCAGCGGGAAAACCTGTATAAATCCATAAATCAGAGCCCCGCTTTCGGAGTTCTTTCTGCAAATGATTTAAAGTTTGACGGAGAAATTCGGCACGGAAGGGGCCCATGCGGGGAAGCCCGGTGAACCTGCCGTGCGATAGTTCGTTTTCATCCAAAATATAAACAGGAATCAGAAATTCGGCATCCGATTTTTCCGCAAGGCGAAAACCTCCATGGTCGTGCAGGCGGAGATCATTTCTGAGCCAAAGAATTGCTCCTTTCATGGATAAATAAACTACTGAACCATTATTCTTGTTCGGGAATTTGGCTTTTGTGTTTCCCTTTTTCGTTGATTTCGGATAACTTGCGCCAAAAATCAAGGGTATGAAAAAGGGGTTATTTTTGGGAATTTGGATTCTTGCTGTTTCTTCTGCCGGCGCGCAGAATCTGCTCACTCCGGATCAACTTTGGAGTATGGGACGTGTGAGCGCATTGGGCGTTACAGAGGACGGAAAATCTGTGGTGTACAAGGTTTCCGTTCCCGACATAAAAGAAAATAAGAGTAGCGCGAAAACGTATCGTATATCGGTGGATGGGGGAGAGCCGGCCGAAATCAGCGAACCCGCCGGGCTGGCCGACAAGCACCTTTCGCCCGACGGCAGCCTGCTGCTTTATGATGAGGCCGTGAAATTAATGCCCGTAGCGGGTACCGATTTTTATCCCGAAATGGAAAAAACATCGGCCCGAATCTATGAATCGCTGCATTACCGGCATTGGGATACCTGGCGTGACGGCACGTTCAGTCATGTGTTTTATCGCGAAAACAAATCCGATGCGAAAGGAATCGACATCATGAAGGACGAGCCTTACCATACGCCACAGCTTCCTTTCGGCGGCGGGGAAGATTACATCTGGACACCCGATGGAAAGGGAATTGTATATGTATGCAAAAAGAAATTCGGGACGGATTATGCCCGCAGTACCAACACCGATTTATATCGGTATGATTTGGCTACCGGGAAAACTGAAAATATAACAGATGGCCTGATGGGCTACGATACAGAACCCGCGTATTCTTCCACCGGCTATCTGGCCTGGTTGAGCATGAAACGCGACGGATATGAGGCAGATAAAAACGATATTCTGGTAGATGTAAAAGGGCAAAAAATGAATTTGACGGGCGGGTGGGACGGCACCGTGTCCCATTTCCAATGGGCGCCTGACGGCAAGAAAATAGTTTTCATTGCTCCTACGGATGGCACCCTTCAGCTTTTCGAGGTTGATTTTCCCGGCCTGACCAAAAAACTGCCCGTTGTAAAACAACTTTCCGACGGACCGTTTGACGTGACGGGTATCGTGGGGTTTGCGGATTCCAAAATCATCGTAACGCGAACCGACTTTAACCACGCCACAGAGATTTTTTCGTTTGATGTGACTTCGAATAAGTTTGTGCAAATTACCCGTGTAAATCAGGCTTTCTACAGCAACACGAAAGAAGTAAAGGCAGAAAAGCGCTATGTGACGGCTACCGATGGAAAGAAAATGCTGGTTTGGGTTCTGTTTCCGCCCGATTTTGATCCGTCTAAAAAATATCCGGCCTTGTTATACTGCCAGGGTGGTCCGCAATCGGCCCTGACCCAATTTTTTTCTTTCCGTTGGAATCTGGCCCTTATGGCCTCTCAGGGATACATCGTGGTGGCGCCTAACCGGCGCGGAATGCCCGGGCATGGTGTGGAATGGAATGAACAGATCAGCCGGGATTGGGGAGGACAGGTGATGAAAGATTACCTTACGGCCATTGACGTGGTGGGTAAAGAACGCTATGTAGATTCAGGCCGTATGGGTGCAGTTGGCGCTTCCTTCGGCGGGTATTCCGTGTTCATGCTGGCGGGTATTCACGGGAACCGTTTCAAAACCTTCATTTCGCATTGTGGGGTATTTAATACACAAAGCATGTATGGCACTACCGAGGAGATTTTCTTTACCGATTGGGATTTCGGCGGGCCTTATTGGGAAATGAAGGCATTTACCCAAAAAACATACGGTGATTTCAATCCCATAAATTATGTCAACAATTGGAATGCACCCATGCTCATTATTCAGGGCGGAAAAGATTACCGTGTGCCGGAAGGACAGGCCATGGAAGCTTTTCAGGCCGCACAGCTCAAAGGCCTGAAAAGCCGCCTGCTGCATTTTCCCGACGAAAACCATTGGGTGGTGAAGCCACAAAACGGACTGGTATGGCAACGTGAATTTTTTAAATGGCTGAAAGAAACGTTATAACATACTGCCTAAATGGTATATGTTATAATAGTAAATAAAAATCGGTCAATAATATAGCATATTAAAAGCTCCTGGAAAATATAACGAATCTGATTATCTGAAAAATGAATAAATGGCTCATTCTGATTGTCGTATTTTTCTGCCTCTCGGCAGAAAGGGGCTTGGGGCAATTAGTCATCAACGAAGGGAGTAATAAAAATTATTCCACGGTGCCAGATGAAAACGGCGATTTTGAAGATTGGATAGAAATTTACAATGCGGGAAATACAGCCGTTGATTTATTTAATTACAGTTTGAGCGATAATGCGACTCCCGGTCAATGGGTTTTTCCTCATCAACTTATTCAGCCCGGCGGGTTTGTTCTTGTTTTTTGCAGCGGAAAAAATAGGTATTCCTCCGAACCGTTTATTACCGTGGTTCAGGATACCACCTTTCAACCTCAGTCGGGCTGGAACACGCATCATTTTTCCAACTCTTTTTCGTGGGACGGTTTTTCGAATCTGGTAATTAATCTGTGTAATTACAATGGGTATTATACAAATAATTCGATTCATGCACAAACCCAAACATCCTTTAATTCCTCTTTGATTAGTTTTACCGACGGCAGTTCGGCGTGTGGATTTACATCAGGAGGCAATGCCCAGTTAAGGCCCAACATGCGCATTAATTCGTCCATCGTGGGAACGGGAATTGCCCAAAACGGCCCCTATGATTATCCTTCACCCTACGGAAATTGGTACTGGAGCTCGCGGCAGCAATACCTTTTTCGGGCAGACGAATTGAGTGCGGCGGGATTGTTGCCCGGGCCTGTTGATTCGCTCGCCTTTGAGGTAATCGCACCTTGTCCTACCGGGTTTTCCCTTATGGAGATAAGCATGGCAAACACGGGTATTGATGCCTTGACGGCCAATTTTATACCTGCTCCGGGAAATGGGAATCATGCGAATTTTAAAATAGATTCGGAAGGAGAAACCATCAGTTTATTCAATCCGTCAAATGCATTGGTGAGTTCTCTTTACATCAATTGCGGTCCCGGATACGATGCCAGCACAGGTTCTTTTCCCGACGGGTCATCCATCATTAAAAAATTTTCTACACCCACTCCTGGAGCATCCAATAATGCGTCCATTCCGGCAGATAATTATGCTCTTTCGCCTACCTTTTCGCTCAACAGTGGCAGGTACACAGGTCCCATTTCGGTAAGTATTATCGATCCGAATTTGCCGAATGCCACCGTATATTATACCTTAGACGGAAGTAATCCGGATACCACTTCGTCCGTATGGAACGGAACACCGATTTTTATTTATCAAACCACTATGCTGCGTGCAAGGGCCTTTAAAAGCGGACATATTCCCAGTACGGTCGCATCAGCCGCTTATCTTTTTAATGTAAATCATGTTACCCCTATTATTTCTGTTATAACGGATGCTGAAAATTTATTCGGTCCCGAAGGTATGTTTGATAATCCGGGATTGGATTTGCTGAAACCGGCTTCGGTTGATTACTTCGACTCCACCTCGTCCCATAACCTCCTTTTTTCACGAAGGGCGGGAATTGTGATGGACGGGGGTTGGGGTTCCAGAGGTCATCCCCAGAGACCCTTTCGGATAAAATTTGGTGACGGTGTTTTGGGTCAGGGGCCTGTTTCCGGTAACATTATACCCGACAGGCCTGAGCGCAATCAATACAGCGATTTTATGTTGCGCAACGGAAGCAATAATTTTTTAATTCTTCCGCACAAGGATGCCGCACAGACCAAAATGACAGGTGATGGATCCAATGCATATTATGCTGCATGGAGGCCCGTTACCGTGTATATCAACGGCGTTTATTGGGGTTTGTATGAACTTCGGGAAAAGATAAATACCGAGATGTTTGCCCTCGCAGAAAATGCGACGGAAAGTACGGTGGAAATTTTGGGTTCCAGCGCTCAATACGGTTTTCAATTGCGGGAGATAGAGGGAGATGTCCAAAATTTTTACACAGCCTACGCTCAATTTGCCCAAATAAATCCGGCAGACACCAATTTCTGGAACCTCGCCGATTCGTACTTTGACCTGACCTATTATGTGGATTACATTATCGGTGAAGTTTTTATGAATAATGCGGACTGGGCATTTAATTATAACAACCTGAAAATATACCGTTCTGATGCAACCGGCTTTCGTTGGCGTTACTGCCTGATGGATTTGGAATATGGTCTGCTTCCCAATCCCAGCAATGACTACAACTGTTCGTACGATCTACTGGGACAGTTGATGAACTGGGCCAATGTCGATCCAAATAATCCGCATACCTCTATTTTTTTGAAAGCTATACAAAATGACCGGTTCAGAAATTATTTTATTAATCGTTTTGCCGATCAGTTGAATTCGCGGTATCTGCCTTCCCGCCTGACGGCCATCGAAAATGCCATGTTTAATCAGACCGTAGCTGAAGCTGCCAATCAATTTCAGCGCTGGGGTGATCCTAACAACGTGCCCGCGCAGGTAACTAATTTTTATCAAACGCACCTCACTTTTCTTAATGAACTGGCTTGCCGCCCGCAACAGGCAAGAGAGTATATTCAGAGCCGGTTCAATTTACCTCAGCAGGTGGATGTTCAGTTGGATGTTTTACCGGCCGGTGCAGGAAAAATACACATCAGTACACTTACCCCCGAAACATATCCGTGGGACGGAATTTATTTTGACGGTGTGCCTGTTCGCATCGAGGCTATTGCGGAACCCGGATATCAGTTTTCGCACTGGGGACAAAATGGGTTGATTTCAGACACGCTGAATCCGGTTTTTTTGGATACCCTGAATATGGGTAATGTTGAATTCACTGCGTATTTCTATTCCACGTTAAGCATTTCGGAAACGGATGAATCGACTATTTCTGTTTATCCAAATCCTTCTTCTGACAAGGTGATTATAAAAAGAAACAACGGTATGGCTGTTGCCCGAAACATAAAGATGGTTGATGTTTTGGGTAAATCCCATCTCCTAACTTTTTCCCCTGAAGGGATGAACGAAATCAGTGCAGATGTTACCGGATTAAGTCCGGGATATTACGTAGTTCTATATTCTGCCGTGGATGGAAAAATGTACCGGGGCGGATTTGTAAAACGATGATATTGAAGTGGTTATTTTAAAATGTTGAAAAACTAAAAAAGGCATGTCAAAACAAATTTTAATTCAGGATGCGTTTGTCGTCAATGAGGGAAAAATAATGCAGGCTGATGTGCTCATCGGCGAAGGCATCATTCTGGACGTGGGAAAAATAAATCCTTCACCGGAAATGAATGTGATATATGCATCGGGCAAATACCTGTTTCCCGGCATTATCGACGGACAGGTTCATTTCCGCGATCCGGGCCTTACGCACAAGGCCGACCTATATACCGAAAGCCGTGCAGCCGTGGCGGGAGGTGTCACTTCTTTCATAGATATGCCCAATACCAAACCCAACACGCTTACACCGGAACTGCTCCAAGAAAAATACGATCTTGCCGCTACCAAGTCATTGGCCAACTTTGGCTTTTTTATGGGCGTGAACGGTGAAAACCTGGATGAGGTACTCAAGCTGGATACACGAGGCTTTCTGGCCGTTTCAGATGATGGACTCTATTTTTCCGGAAAAGGAAATCTGCTGGCCGACAATCCCGAAGTATTGGAAAAATTGTTTTCCTCCTGTCAGTGTATTGTGGCCATTCACGCAGAAAAGGAGCAGATAATTGAAGAAAATGAGGCCCGTTTCCGAGACATATACGGAGAGGATGTACCCATTGCCTGCCATCCCCTCATCCGCAGCGAACAGGCATGTTATGAAGCCAGTAAAAGAGCAATTGATTTGGCCGTAAAGCACAATGCCAGGCTGCATATTCTTCACCTGTCCACCGAAGCGGAGACGCATCTTTTTCGCAACGACATCCCTTTGAAAGACAAAAAAATTACCACGGAAGTATCGGTGCATCATCTTTGGTTTTCCGATAAGGATTATGCCCGCCTGGGTGCACTCATCAAATGGAATCCTGCCATTAAAACGGAAAAGGACCGCTTGGGATTAATCAAAGCGTTGAACGATGACAGGATTGATATTGTGACTACCGATCATGCGCCCCATACCCCGGAAGAAAAGAACAAACCTTATTTTCAGGCCATGTCGGGTGCGCCCATCGTACAACATTCCCTCAATATCATGTTGGAACTGCATTTGCAGGGGCATATTTCATTGGAAAAAATTGCGGAAAAAATGTGTCACGGGCCGGCCATCTTGTACCGTCTTCGTCGGAGGGGATTTATCCGAAAAGGCTACATGGCGGATCTTACCTTGGTAGATATGCATTCACCCTGGACGGTAACCAAGGAAAATGTGTTATATAAATGCGGATGGTCGCCTCTGGAAGGAACGAAATTCAGCACTGAAATCACCCATACGTTTGTCAATGGAGAACTTGTTTATAACAAAGGCTGTTTTTATGAAGAAGTGAAGGGGAAAGCCCTGGAAATCGAATCGGAATAAATGGTTCAACCATGTTTCAAAATCGGGAACTGCTGGTAGCCACCAAGCATGAAAAGGAAAAGATAGTGGCTCCCCTATTGGAAAGGGAAATCGGTGTAATCTGCATGACGGATGCCGGGCTGGATACGGATATTTTGGGCACGTTTTCGGGCGAAGTAGAACGTATTTTAGACCCCGTTTCGGCGGCACGTGAGAAGTGCAGACTCGGGGCGGAAATCAGCGGCTGCGATTTAATTTTGGCCTCCGAAGGTTCTTTCGGCCCGCATCCATCTCTTTATTTTATGTCCGCCAATCAGGAAATTCTCTTGTTTGTTGATCGAAAAAATAAGCTGGAAATTGCGGCTTCCGAACTGAGCACGTCCACCAATTTCGATGCGAAAACCCTTTACAATGAAGATGAGCTCAGGCTCTTTGCCGAGCGGGCAGGCTTTCCGGAACATGGTTTAATTTTACGTAAATCCAAGGAGGATGCGAATGAACTATACAAGGGTATCCGGGATTCGGATCAACTGTACAAGTTGTTCGGTGAATTAATCGGGCGTTATGGTTCCGTGTACGTAGAGACGGATATGCGCGCCATGCATAATCCTACGCGTAGGGAGGTAATTAAAAAAGCGGCTGAAAAACTCATCCGGAAAATTCAATCCGTTTGTCCTGAATGCAATACTCCGGGTTTTGGAATCACCCGCGTTGAAAAGGGACTTCCATGCAGCCTGTGCGGCTTTCCAACTGCTTCCGTGAAAGCACATTTTTTGGAATGTGGAGCGTGCGGGTTTCAAAAACAAGACCAATTCCCGAATCAGAAAGAGGAGGAAGATCCCCAATACTGTTCCCGTTGCAATCCATGAATGTTTTGTTTTATCAAGTGATTCATCTGTTCGCATTGGGAAGAATAAAATGGTATGTTTAAATTCATTTTTTAAACATGAAAAGAAGTTATTTGTTTATACTGACATAGTTATTACATAGAAAAAATAATCTGCTAAACTTTGCCTTTCGATTATGAATTAAGAAGAGGAGGCAGGGCAAGAGAGACAAAGTTTGGCACATGTTTTGAAAAGTGCATTTGAATTTTTTAAAAATAAAAAACAAACACAAATGAAAAATCTGGGCTTATGTTTATTTCTGTTTCTGGGTGTAGAATCTTACGCTCAATGGTCGGCCAGGCTGCAGCGGCCGGTAAGCTGGTATGAAATTGCACCTACGGGAAATCTGGTGTTGGGCACCGACAAAGGCGTTATGGGATTAAATGAGGCCGATGGGTCGGTTCTTTATGAAATGAATAATATCGAATTTCCTACAGAGCAGGAATTTGAGGTGATTCCCAATACACCTTACGGTATGATTACCCGGGGCCAGGGAAAATTGGAATCCAAAGTCATCTTCAATCTGTTTGACGGAAAGGTTCTTTTTGATTCAAAAAAGGAAAATATCATCATCGGGAAACAATATGTATTGGGAAGTACGGGTGATTTACTTATGCAGGGTCTTCGCGATATGCAGTCCTCTTTTTTCTTGGTGGATATTGCCAAAGGAGCCATACGCTGGGAGTTGAAAGACCCATTTGGGAAAAGTATTTTTGCCGAAGTGATTGATGGTGCCCCTGTAGAAACGCCCGATGGGAACCTCATCATAGCTACCGCAGGAGGCATGTCGGGAGGCGGTATTTATTGTTTTTCACCAATTGACGGAAGGCAAATATGGAAAGCCGCCCTGCCCAAAGCGAAAGGCCCTCAGACAACCACCGTAACCCAAACTAAATTGGTGGTTACCTACACGGAAAAAAACAAATTCATTTATGTAAAAGGTCAATTGGTGATGGCATACGACATGAGTTCGGGTTCGCCCCTGTGGTCGGAGCCTGCAAAACAGCGCGGATTGCCCGACCAGATTATTTACGATCCCATGGGGCTCATCGTGGCCAGTGCCGTAGATCCCAACAACAACCTGTTTAAACCCACCATGGCCATGTATGATTATAAAACGGGAAAAGACCTCTGGCCCGAGCAGGTGAAACTGCGTGGTACGGTTACGCATTACGTTTATTGCGATAAAGGACTAATCATCGGTATGGATGGCGGAAACGGGTCCACGCTCATTAACATCGTTGATTTGGAAAACGGAACCTATCTTTTCGAAAAGTTTTACAAAGTGAACGGGGCCGTGCTGGAAATGGCCTTGCTTAATGGATCTGTTTATGTGCGTACCGATTTGGAGGAGGATATCGTAAGCCTTGAGAGCGGAACATCCACCTTGGGCAAAAACATTTCATCGAAAGCCGAAATGCCTTTGGTGAACATTCGCCATAATCAACTTTCCTACACCTTTAATCCGGCCGACGGCATGTTGTATGTTACCGATTTAGATAAAGGCAATCAGCAGCCCTTGGTCAAATCAAAAATTGAATTTGAACAAAAAGAGATGCCCGCGAAAATAGAATTGCTGGAGGGGAATATCGTCCTCTCCTCTTCGCAAACGGTGGCGGCTTATTCGCCCGAAGGCGCGGAAATCTTTAAAACACATATTCCCGCCCCGGGTATTTCCGGATGGAAAAAGGCTCTTTATGTCACTTCGGCCATCCTAAATACCATGGATGCCATGCGTTATGCCGAACTGGAGGCCAAAGCAAAAAACGCCGCATTAAATACTTCGTCCAAAGAGGGCAGAGAGTTGTTAAATGCCATAGGCCAGTTGGCAAATAATGGGGCTTCCGTTCGCCTCGCTGCGGCATCCCGGGAAATGGAAATGATCAGAAAACGATTCAAAGCTTCCGCCGCAGGACAGGATATTCAATTTATCCTGGGACGATTTGAAAACAAAGACTACGGCATATTCGGCATTTCAAAGATCAGCGGACAGAAGAAAACCGAAATCAGCTTCGGTAAAGACAAAGAGCCTAAATACCTGCTTGATGATGTTTCCCGTGTGGTGTATTACCTCAACTCCGGTGTGGAAATGAAAGCCATCCGATACTGATTGATTTCCATTTTGTATATAACAAAAATCCCGCCACGTAACGGCGGGATTTTTTGTTATAAAAATATGTTTCTTTATTTCAGGCTTCCTACCATTTCTTCCGGGCGCACCCAGGCATCAAATTGCTCGGGCGTAACATAACCCGTTTCCACGGCAGCTTCTTTCAGTGTTTTTCCCTCTTTATGTGCTTTCTTGGCAATCTCAGCCGCCTTGTAATAACCGATATGCGGATTCAGCGAGGTTACCAGCATCAGGGAATTTTCCAAATGGCGGGCAATCACCGGCAGATTGGGTTCTATCCCATCGGCACATTTTTCCGTAAATGACACGCAGGCATCCCCGATGAGGCGGGCACTCTGCAACACGTTGTAGGCAATCACGGGCTTAAACACATTCAGCTCAAAATGCCCGTTAGACCCTGCCACGCTCACAGCCACGTCATTTCCCATTACCTGGGCACACACCATGGTGAGGGCTTCGGGCTGCGTAGGATTTACCTTGCCCGGCATGATGGAGGATCCGGGTTCATTGTCGGGAATGATGATTTCCCCTATGCCGCAGCGCGGACCGGAGCTCAGCATACGGATGTCGTTGGCAATCTTCATCAGCGATACCGCACTCCGCTTCAATGCGCCCGAAAGTTCCACCATCGCATCATGTGCGGCTAGGGCTTCAAACTTATTCGGGGCGGTAATGAACGGATAACCCGTAAATGCGGCAATTTTTTCCGCCACCAGCACATCATACCCGGCAGGTGTATTGAGTCCGGTGCCTACTGCCGTGCCTCCCAGCGCCAGTTCGCGAATAGGCTCAAGGGCGTTATGAATGGCGCGCAAACTGCTGTTAAGCTGCTGCACGTATCCGCTGAATTCCTGTCCCAATGTGAGGGGAGTGGCATCCATAAAGTGTGTTCGGCCGGTTTTCACCACGGAGTTGAACTGCTCCGCTTTGCGTTGCAGGCTGTCGCGCAGACGCTCCATTCCGGGCAGGGTAACTTCCTTCACCAACTTATAGGCCGCAATGTGCATGGCCGTGGGATACGTGTCGTTGGACGATTGGGATTTGTTTACGTCGTCGTTCGGGTTCAACACTTTTTGGGCATCGGTAAGTGCGCCCCCTGAAAGCACATGGGCCCGGTAGGCAATCACCTCATTGGCATTCATGTTGCTTTGGGTGCCTGATCCGGTTTGCCAGATGACCAGCGGAAACTGATCGTCTAATTTGCCGGCCAGAATTTCATCGCAGACGGCAGAAATCAGGTCGCGCTTCTGCGCATCCAGCACGCCCAAGTCATGATTGGCGTGTGCCGCGGCTTTCTTCAGGTAAGCAAATGCGTAAATGATTTCCTTAGGCATGGAAGCCTCGGGCCCTATTTTAAAATTGTTGCGGCTGCGCTCGGTCTGCGCTCCCCAATACTTGTCGGCAGGTACCTGTACCTCGCCCATCGTGTCCTTTTCAATACGATAATTCATCCTGTCTGCGTATTATTTATTTTCAAAATCTTTATACAGAAAACTGGGCTGAATGCCCTCATTATGCTGGTATTTTCCGCTTTTGTAATTGACGTATTCGCCCTCAATGGCGTGATAAAATATCTGGCAGATCTGCACGCCTGGATAAATGCGGATGGGATGGATGCAATGCATTTCTAAAGTCCAGTAACCGGCAAAACCCACATCGCCGAAACCCGCCGTTACGTGAATGTAAAGGCCCAGGCGGCCTATGGATGATCGCCCTTCCAACATGGGTACCACGCCTTCCGAGCGGGTATATTCGAGTGTGCGGCCTAAATACAGTTTTCCCGGTTCCAAAAGCAACCCTTCCTCGGGGATGATCATTTTTTGCGTCGCAGGCAGTTTTTTCATGTCCAGCGGCATGTCGGTGTACACCAACAATTCGTTGTGCAGACGCAGGTTGTAGCTGTTTGGGTTAAGCTGGGAGGCTTCGTAAGGCTCAATGAAGATGTCCTGATTGAGGCGCTTGGCTATTTCGAGGCCGGAGAGAATCATACTCGGTCAAATTTGGTGCGAAAATAGTGAAAATGGCCCCGATTTTGGTATATTCGTAGCAGGATGAAAAAAATAGGTGTATTCACTTCAGGGGGCGACGCTCCCGGCATGAATGCCGCCATTCGGGCGGTGTTTAAAACCTGCTCACACTATGGTGCGGAAGCCGTGGGAATTTATCGGGGTTTCAACGGCATGATCGAAGGCCATTCGGTTAACCTGAATGAGGCCATGACGGAAGGCATCATCCGCCGGGGAGGCACTATGTTAAAATCGGCCAGAAGTGAGGCATTCCGCACCTCCGAAGGAAGAAAAAAAGCGTATGATTTTCTTAGCAGGTCAGGTATCGAAGGACTGATTGCCATCGGCGGAGACGGTACCTACCGCGGTGTTCGTACACTGCGCGAAGAGTTTTCTATTCCGGCTATCGGCATTCCCGGAACCATCGATAACGACCTGTATGGCACCGATTACACGCTGGGCTATGATACCGCGGTGAACACAGCCGTGGAATGCATGGATCGTATCATGGATACGGCAGAATCGCACGACCGGATGTTTTTTGTGGAGGTGATGGGTCGCGATGCAGGTTTTATTGCCCTGCACGCCGGTATGGCCAACGGCGCAGGAGGGATTCTGATTCCGGAAGACCCCGACGATTGGGCTGAATTGTATGCCACGTTAGAAAAACGGGGAAAAGCAGGTGTAAAGGAGCCCTTTCTCGTGGTGGTTTCCGAAGGCGAAAAAGAGGGAAAGGCGTTTGAACTCGCTGAACAGATCAAATCCGAATACAGGCATTTCGATATACGGGTTTCCGTGCTCGGCCATGTGCAGCGTGGGGGTGCGCCCAGCTGGTTCGACCGTGTGCTTGGCGGCAAATTGGGTGTGAGGGCCACGGAAGCGTTGTTGTCAGGAAAAACGGATCTGGCGGCGGGAATTAAGGGTGAGGAAGTGGTTTTTACCCCGTTTGAACAGGCCGTAAAACTTCACCGCATTCCCGATGAGGAAACCATCCGCATTTCCAAAATCCTCCGATAGGTTTTCCCTACCTTTGCCTTCCGGATGGATACCATGAGCATAGCCCTGATTGAAAAATATTTTCCGCAGGCGGACGGAACAGTAATGGATAAACTATCCAAGTTGGAAGGTTTGTATGCGGATTGGAACGCCCAAATAAACCTGATTTCCCGCAACGATTTTGTGCATTTTTGGGAGCGGCATGTGCTGCACTCGCTGGGCTTGGTTTCCATTTTTTCCTTTCCGCCCGGTTCGCGTGTGGTGGACGTAGGTACGGGAGGCGGATTCCCTGGCATTCCTCTTGCCGTCTGGTTTCCGGGAACAGAATTTGTGCTCAATGACTCCATCGCCAAAAAACTGAAAGTGGCTGCCGACGTGGCCGAAAAGCTGAATTTGAAAAATGTGAGCATTCGTTGGGACCGCGCAGAAAAAATCAGGGAAAAATTTGATTTTGTAACGGGTCGCGCCGTGAAGTCCATTCCCGAATTCTACGGCTTTACCGAACACCTTTTGAAGGGTGGAAAAGAGTCATGTTACTGGTACTGGAAGGGTGGCGATTTTGAGGAAGAGCTTACGCGTATTCCCATGCACAGCCGCACTTTTGAGCTCAGTGCGTATTTTGAAGAACCCTTTTTTGAAACCAAAAAAATTGTTCAACTTTTTGCCTGATGTTAAAAGTAACCGCGGAATCGTTTTTGAAAAATAAGGAACTGTGTGCTGAACTGAAAGCCCTGTTTCCCTCGGCGCTTTTTTGGGAAAAAAAAGAACCGCTTGCCGAGTTTTGTGCGGATGCCGAGGTGCTCATCGTAGGGCGGGAAAAAATGTCGGACGATTTGCTGTCGCATTGTCCCCGTCTGAAATTTATTTCCAAATATGGCGTAGGTCTGGATAATTTAGATAGGGAAGCCTGTGAAAGGCGGGGAATTCGCATTGGATTTGCGGAGGGTGTGAATAAAACATCCGTGGCGGAGCTCACGCTGGCGTTTATGCTGGGTGCGGTACACAATAGCCTGTTTACCGGCTCGGCATTGAAAATCGGTTCCTGGATAAAAAACGGCGGACGTTTACTTTCGGGTAAAACCGTGGGGATTATCGGAGCGGGGAATATCGGCAGAGAAGTAATCCGGATGCTTCAGCCTTTCGGATGCCGCATTTTGGTCAATGATATTTTAATAAATACTGATTTCAAATTTTCTGATAATTTGTTGGAAAGTTTGAAAAATGATATTTTCACCAATGCTGATCTGATTTCATTTCATGTGCCGCTTACCGAAGAAACCCGGAATATGGTTAATGCGGAAACGCTCGGTATGATGAAGCCAAACGTAATTTTAATTAATACGGCGAGGGGCGAAATATGGAACGAAACCGCCTTAAAAAATTGGCTTGCTCAAACTCCCGATGCGTTTGTATGCACCGATGTGTACCATGAAGAGCCTTGTACTGATCTGGAATTTTTGCAACATCCGCGCGTTTTCGGTACCCCGCACATCGGCGGCAACGCCTACGAAGCCGTTATGGCCATGGGCCGAAGTGCCATAGCCCATGTAACCCATTTTTATCACGGAAAACATGAATAAATTAACTGTCGGCAGTTTGCTGTTTTTGGCCTTGGCCTTTTCGTGCAGAACAAATACGCCCGATCACACCGGTTGTGTACCCAATCCCATTCCTGACTGTATGTGCACGCTTCAATACGAACCCGTATGCGGATGCGACGGCGTGACGTATGGGAATGCCTGTGTGGCATCGTGCGCCCGTATCCGTGTGTTGCACAAGGGGGAGTGTTTGGTAAAGTAATCGTTGACTTTTGTCGTTTTGGGGTATATGAAAAATTTCGCTTTTGTTTTGCCGGTTATTATGTCGGTGGTTGCTCTGCCGCTCAGTTCCTGCAAGAAGAATCCATGTAAGGGCGGAGATCCTGATGCGTGTGTCTGTTTTACGGTGATTGATCCCGTATGCGGATGTGACGGGGTAACTTATGAAAATGACTGCCGGGCCGCCTGTGCCGGGGTGGACGTGGAATACGCCGGCCCCTGTCAGTAATCAGCTATTATGAGAATGAGAGCGGAGTAGGGGGTACTTCCGTTCGTTTTCCGCTTTTGTTTTGTTTGAAAATATGACACTCTTACGGGAACTTTTCCAGAGAGTCCTTTGTCTTTAATCTTTCATCCTTGTTCAGGAGAAAAGGTTTTTTCTTTCAAGTTTTCCTTCTGCCTTCTCCCCGAAAGCTTTCGGGGTATTGCCTGCTGCCTTCATTCATAGGCAATTCTGAAATTTAATTTACCTTTGTGCCAAGCTTTGCCCGCAGAGGGCGAAAGCCTCGGGGTGCGCCGCTTGTCGGAGCTGAGATTACACCCGTTAAACCTGATCCGGTTAATACCGGCGTAGGGAAGGCAGGCTGAACATTTGTCAAAAATTTCTCCTGTCCGTTTTTGGTTGAGCAGGCTCCCGTGTGGGTAACACACAGCCTTTTTTGATATGAAAAAGAGTGAGAAATGAGAATAACGACGATTATTTTAGTGTGCCTTTCGGCATTTCATGCATCGGCCCAGTTTACGATCAGCGGCCGTATTACCGATGCGTTTACGGGAAATCCCCTATCAGGGGCAAACCTGGTGCTTGCGCCCGATGGACTGGGTACATCAGCCGATGCGCAGGGCTTCTTTGAAATACAAAATGTTTTTTCCGCCGAGGGTACGTTTACGGTCAGTTTTGTCGGTTATGAAACCCTTACCGGGAAATACCTCCTGAAATCCAGTCTGAATACACTGGATCTGAAATTACGTTCCGCGTCCCGGCGGCTTGACCCGTTGGAAGTGACCGCGTTGCGTGCGGGGATGAATGACCCGTTTACCCAAAGCACCCTTACGGCAGACGATATACGCAAACAAAATTTCGGGAAAGACATTCCCATTCTTTTGGATCAGACCGCTTCCACCGTCACCTTCTCGGATGCCGGGAACGGCGTGGGCTATACCGGATTGCGTATCCGCGGGGCGGATATCACACGCATCAACGTTACGTTAGACGGTATTCCCGTGAATGACCCGGAAAGCCAGGCCGTTTTTTGGGTAAATACGCCTGACCTTGCTTCTTCTGCCGAGGATATCCAAATTCAGCGCGGTGTGGGAGCTTCCACGCTCGGTGCGGGAAATTTCGGAGCTTCGGTCAACATCAGCACATCGCGTTATCGGCCCAAGGCGTATGTTGACCTTTCCACATCCTACGGATCTTTCAATACCTTAAAAACCACGATTAATGCGGGCTCCGGACTCCTCGGAGGGAAATTCACCTTTGATGCACGCGCTTCCCGCATCGTGTCCGACGGATACATAGACCGCGCCTCTTCGCGGCTGCAATCGTTTTTTGTTTCCGGTGCTTATTGGGGTAAAAAAACCACGATAAGGCTGAATGCTTTAACCGGCAAAGAAAAAACGTACCAAAGTTGGAACGGGTTGCCTGAATTCATGCTGGATTCCGCGCGCACCTTTAATTCCGCAGGTACCGAAAAACCGGGCGAACCTTACGACAACGAAACGGACAATTACCGGCAGGATTATTACCGCGCTTTTCTCACGCATGCCTTTACTTCGCGGCTTACCTTAAACGGAGCGCTTTTCCTGACCCGGGGAAAGGGATTTTATGAAAACTACAAAGCCGATCAGGCACTCTCCCGTTACGGGTTAGCATCGGTGATTAACAGCGGAGATACCCTGTCCGAAAGTGATGTGGTCCGCCAACTGTGGCTGGATAATTATTTTTATGGAAGCACGCTGGCATTGCGTTACGAGGGCAGGAAAATTCAGATTACAGCAGGATGTGCCTATACGGCTTATGATGCGCGCCATTACGGACGGATAACCTGGGCAGAGGTGGGTTTACCCGTTCCGGTACATACGTTTTATCACCACAGCGCATTTAAAAACGATGCCAACCTGTATGCCAAAATAAACGGGGAACTGCGTCAGGGGCTTTTTTTATATGCCGATCTGCAGTATCGTTATGTGCGTTATAAACTCAACGGTTTTCGGAATAATCCGGATATCGTGCGGAATGAAACGTTTCATTTTTTTAATCCCAAAGTGGGCATCAGCTGGCTGCCTGGGAAATATGACCGGCTCTATTTTTCTGCCGCCGTGGCCAACAAGGAACCCAACCGGGATGATTTTGAGGTGGCGGGTGCAGCCCCCGTACATGAAACCCTGTACAATGCCGAGCTGGGATACACCCGAAGCCGGGGACGGTTCAGCCTGGAGGCGGTGGGATTTTTAATGTATTACCGAAACCAGCTTATTCTCACAGGCCGGATTAACGATGTAGGGGCTTACACGCGTACCAATGTGCCGGAAAGTTACCGCACGGGATTGGAGCTGCAGGGATCGGTGAAGTTCCTGAAAATAGTCACTTTTTCCGCCAACGTGGCGCTGAGTATGAATAAAATAACCCGCTTTACGGAGTATGTAGATAATTACGATACCTACCAGCAGGAAACTATTGCCCATCAAAACACGGATATTGCTTTTTCACCCCGTTTGGTGGCGGGCGGTACGCTGAGCGTTAACCCTGTGAAAGGGTTGTATTTGGAGGGAATAGCCAAATACGTGGGGCGGCAATTTATGGATAACACGCAAAACCGCAGCCGGAGCCTGAATCCCTTCGCTTTGGCAGATTTTCGTGTCCGTTATGAATTTTCCGTGTGGAAATTCAGGACATTGGGCATATTCATGAACTTGTATAACATCGGGAATACGCGTTATGTACCCAACGGATATACGTTCAGTTATATTTACGGGGGAGAAAATATCACCGAGAACTTTTATTATCCGCAGGCGCGGTTTCATTGGTCGGGCGGCGTGCAGATTTCGTTTTGACGGATTAAAAAAAGACATCGTTGCAGAAGAAAATACCCGGGGTTTTATTTTACGAGGCGCCAAAGGGTTCAAAAAAACTTTTTCCGGCCTCCGATTGTTTCAATTCCATGCCGGCACAAGGAAAAAAGGTAAGTCCTGAAGAAATTGACCGCATCATCGAGATGGCCTGGGAGGACCGCACCCCGTTCGACGCTATTTTTAACCAGTTCGGCCTGCGGGAAGACGACGTAAAAGCCCTGATGAAGCGCGAGCTTCATCCCCGAAATTGGAGAAAGTGGAGGGCGCGGGTTTCCGGCCGTGACACCAAACACGCCGCTTTGCGGCAGTTCCGCTCCGGCCCCTTTAAATGCAGCAGACAACGCTCCGTAACCGGCAACCGAATCAGCAAGAGGGGATGATGTTCTTTCGTTTGAATGTTGAATTGTTTGATTATTCTTTTGTTGCATGGGGTTCCGGTTTGAGGTTTCTCCTTCAGTTTGGTCCGACTTTGACGAATTTGTTAAATAGTAACTGCCGGGTATCCGGATTATTACCCGTTATCCGGCTGAATAGTTATAACCGGGATGCTGACACTTGTCCTTAATCCTTTATTTTCTGACTCGTCCAAGTATTTTTTTTGTTTTTACAAAATAAACATAGTCATATTTTTATGATTCTTTTAGTTCCGGATTAGTTGCACTGAGATATTTGCAGTGCGTGTATGCGGAAAAGTTTAAAGGGTTTATTTTTATTGCTCGCCGCAGGGCGTCCTTTTTTCTTGATAAAAAAGGACCAAAAAATCAAGGCTGCGGATTTTTGGCGACCCACATCCGTCTCAAATCCTAAAGGATGGGAAGCCGGCTCCTGCGGTGCCTTTTGACCCATCCTTTTTACGGATTTTTCGCCGTGTGGGTGCCCCGCCGACAAATCCGAGGCCGTCAGGAAATGGAACCCATATTCCAGGGCAACATCCAGATTAAAATGGAAAACGAAGTTGGCATTAATTTAAAATTCAGACCTAGTGGATTACGATTCCTTCCGCCTTTATCTTCCGAAATTTGTAGAAATGAATAAAAGGCCAAAAAAGCTTAAGCTATTCTTGTTAAGCATGATTTTATTGCACTAAATTGGACAAGTCAGGAGGATACGGACACTTGTCCTTAATCCTTTATCCTTGTTCCTTTTTCCTGACGTGCTCTTTCTTCACCGCACAAAACGCAGGTACACCCACCGCAAAACACCCAGCAGCAGCACCAGTAATCCGCTGAGCGCAAATAGCCACTTGAGCAGGCTGAGGGCAGAGGCCAGATTCAGCGTAAAATCGGTGAGTTTATCCGCATGGCGCACGGCATACCGGAGCGTAAAATTTTCGGCGAAATCGGTGAGCATGGCGGCAAGGGCAATCAGATACAGGCCTTTCAGGCCGAGGGGGTTGGCATTTTTGTAATAGAGATACACCGCGCTGAACAGGAAGAAAAAACCGTACACAAGCGGATAGAATGAATCCGTAACGGCGGATACGAACAGGTACTCCTTTCGGCAATCCGGACTCATGAACATAATCATTTCCCTCAGTTCGGCTGCATTGTAGCCGATTTCCACATCGGGTACTTTCATAAATTCACCGCAGGCATTTTCCAGATTTTGTGCCGCCTTGGGCAACACGTAAACCGCCATAAACAGGTAGGCGGCCAAGAAGAAAAACCAGACGTAGAATTGGGTGATGCGGAGGATAAAATCATGCAGACGGTTCATACGTATTCAGTTAGGGAGTACAAGATAGCTATTTTTCGGTGGTGACGGTAAAGAGGAAATCGTTAGTTTGTAGAGTCGTACATCACCATAACCATCTGGCTAAAACAACATTTTTTGGGTATTACATGGCTTTTTTAGATATTTATTGCAGGTGAACAACTTTAAAAAACGCATCTTAGAAAATAAAATATGAAAAATGCATTATTAGAAGATATTAGGGGTATGATTGAAGTTTTTCAGCAGACTTTTCAGCTGTATTTGCCGGAATTGGAGTTGGAAATCAATTGTTTGATTACAAACGGTTGCAGAAATAAAAATACCATTGAGCATACCTTGGATACCTTGTTGGGGATGGCGCAGATGGGGGTTGGTAAAGAATTATTTGTGAAATTATTGGAATATTACAAAACCATAGATTCCGATGGCGCTGCATTTTATAGGACTGAATACGATAATCATGATGAATAAATACAATCCAAATATACACCACCGAAGATCCATCCGTTTAAAAGGGTATGATTACGCACAGGCGGGTCTGTATTTTATAACAATATGTTGTCAGGATAGAATAAACCGTTTTGGGGATATCACGGACAGAAAAATGATTTTGAATGATTATGGGCAAATTGCGTTTAATGAATGGTTGAAAACCCCCGAAATTCGGCCCAATGTTGAATTAGGGGAATTTATAATCATGCCAAATCATATGCATGGAATCATTCGGTTGTTGGCCAGGGGCGAATCGTATTCGCCCCAAATAACAAATGAATTAAAAACGCCTGTCAATACGGACGTTTGCAAAACGTCCCTGCGGTCGCCATCGCAAACAATCGGTGCAATTGTTCGCGGTTATAAATCATCGGTTACCAGACAATTGGGATTGTTGGATTTTAACGGAAAATTATGGCAACGTAATTATTATGAACGCATTATTCGAGATCAACAATCGTATGAACGGATATCGAATTACATAATGAACAATCCTGCAAAATGGGCCGATGACCTATTTTTTAAAACAAAAAATTCACCGTAGAAAAATTAGAAAAATCACCAACCGATTTCCGGCGCACGTTGGCATTCCCTGCCAATATCCCGGCATATTTGGCGTCTTGCTGCCAAATAATGACAGAGTCTCAGCCGCTTTGTTCTTACTCATTCTCCACCCTTCTGAACATCATCCCGCAAAAATTCCCGTTCTTTGCACCCAAAATCAGTAGGCGATCATGGTTTCAGTTTCGGGTGTGGCAGTGGGTTTCAGCGGAGATTACCTGTTTGAGGACGTCACCTTTATGGTGGGCGTTAACGACAAAATCGGTTTGGCCGGCCGCCACGGCTGCCGGTGGCCGGGTTAATTTTTCAGATCATAGCGGTCTGCGTCCATTACTTTTGTCCAGGCATTTACAAAATCTTTTACCCATTTTTCTTTATTGTCGTCCTGTGCGTACACTTCAGAATAAGCCCGTAATATTGAATTTGAACCAAAAATTAAGTCAACACGCGTAGCTGTCCATTTTGTCGCCCCACTTTTTCTGTCAACGATGTTATATAGATTATCTGACACGGGTTTCCAGGAGTATTTCATGTCTGTTATATTTACAAAGAAGTCGTTACTTAAAGTGCCTTCCCGCTCAGTTAATACACCGTGTTTAGATCCGCCATAATTTGTTCCCAAAACACGTAATCCACCGATCAAAGCGGTCATTTCCGGGGCGGTCAAACCCATTAGTTGTGTTCTGTCAAGAAGTAATTCTTCGGGGTTAACGGCATATTCTTTTTTTAACCAGTTTCTGTAACCGTCATGAATCGGTTCAAGCACTTCGAATGATTCTACATCGGTCATTTCCTGAGTTGCGTCTCCTCTTCCTGCCCTAAAAGGAACTTTAATATTTACACCTGCTTCCTGAGCTGCTTTTTCAATGGCGGCACTGCCACCCAGAACAATTAAATCAGCAATGCTTACTTTTTTAGTTAATCCATTTTGGATTTCCGAAAGTTTATTGAGTACTTTCACCAGGCGTTTCGGTTCATTGCCTTCCCAATCTTTTTGAGGAGCTAAGCGAATTCTTGCACCATTTGCACCGCCCCGATAATCAGAACAACGGAATGTTCTTGCACTGTCCCAGGCGGTATTGATAAGTTCTGTTCTTGTAAGGCCGTAAGTAAGAAGCTTTGTTTTTAATTCTTCCACTTCTGCATCAGTTAATGTATAGTCAACCGTTGGAATGGGGTCTTGCCAGATTAAATCTGCCTTTGGGGCATCGGCACCCAGGTAACGGCTTTTCGGACCTAAATCACGATGTGTTAATTTAAACCAGGCTTTTGCAAAAACCTCCTCAAAATAGGCAGGGTCTTTGTAAAAATTCTCGGAGATCTTTCGGTATTCAGGGTCAATTTTCATGGCCATATCCGCATCCGTCATCATCGGATTTCTCCGTACATTTTTAATATGCGCATCAAATGGTTTATCTTCTTCCCTGATATTGATCGGTTCCCATTGCCATGCACCTGCCGGGCTTTTTTTCAATTCCCATTCATAATTTAAAAGCAAATGGAAATAGGTATGATTCCATTTTTCAGGCGTTGTTGTCCAGGCACCCTCCAGTCCGCTGGTAACGGTGTTTTCCGCATTCCCCTTACCTTTTG
>JBIJBG010000043.1:0-12106 GCA_044345355.1 Flavobacteriales bacterium | reverse complement strand
TACGACTGTTCCTGATATCGGATCTACACTGGAAAGCATAGGAGAAGTAACGATGTTTGACAATCCGTACAAAAGGCAATCTGCAGATCTGAATCCCATGGCAGTCCAGTCTTTGCCGGTATTTTCCTGAATAGAGTCTATGCTGCCGTCCAGGGCACTTATGTAAAATAAAAGATCCTCCCCTGAGTGATCATAGGCAAGAAGACCCGTCGGAACAGCTGAAGGAGCCGGTAAGCTCACATTTAATGTTACGGTTGCAGAACCGGCATTATATTCGCCTTGTGTTGGCACATAAAAGGGATTTGGAACTGAATTGGAAGGTAAAAAGGTGCCTCCGCCTGACCATTCCAAGCCTTCTATGCCCTGAAATGAACTCAAATCAGCATTCAGTTCAATGGTATCGTTAAGGCATGCGGTTATCGGATCTCCTAAATCCAGATTATCACAAGGAGAAGTTGTTTCACAGGGCAGAACCACAATCTGGTCGCTGCCCATTCCACAAGCGCCGGAAACGCTGGCTGTATAGTTTCCGGGTTGGGTAATTGTAGCCAATTGATTCGTGCTTGTATAGGTATTCCCACTTTCCAGTTGACCAAACCAGTTCCAGGAAGTTCCGGCCCCTGCATTTAAAATCAAGGTGTCTCCCTGACATAGCTTTACTGTGTCCGGCCCAAGATTTATGTATTGGTCAAAACTAGAGTAGAAGATCCAAGACGGATAATTTGGCAATGCAAAAAACGCATCTTCCGAAGATATGCCGACAGAAAGAACGTCATAATTTACAGTTGGTGAGGACCCATTTGGGCAATCAATGGTGCCTAGCTTCGTGAATCCGTTTGGATAATCGAAATGGTTGAAGTAAATTTTTCCATCGGGAGCCAATTGCATGTAATACAATGAAGTTGCTACTGCCGGGTCTATAACCTCCATGGTGGACTCTACATTAGCTCCTGTTTCAAATGCATCTAACAAGTCATATCGAATCAATTGCTGTTGCCCGTTACTTTGATTGGTAAGTGACGAATACAGGTATAATCCATTCGGTGAGAACTCATACGCAGTTTCATTATTTATGGATAAACCGGTCTGGTTGGATAATACTCCGGTTGTTAAATCAAAGTCGAAAAGCCCTTGGGATGTCATCACTTTTTGACAACACACTGCTCCGGGGTTGGCACTTGATGGGGAGGATTTGATAGTCCCTCCATTTACAGGGGCACCTGTTGGATATACTGCCGAAAGTGAAATGCCATTTTGCGTTAAACTATACACCCCAATTCCAGTGGTATCTTGATAAATCAATAGCCAATAATCTTGTTTGTTTGCGTGTCGGATCGCACAAAGTGCTTCAAACGAATAATTATAAATCGGCACATCGGCTTCAATAACATCGCCCAAACCATTGTTTAGGGTCATGTCAATTTTGAAATAACGAAAACCTCTTCCATTGGGTTCCTGTGCTAAAATTTGTGGCGTGGCATCAACATAATGCTCCAGTTCCTCCATCGTAAAAAGGTAATACATGTTTGGTTCACCCGGAGCAGGGACGATTACCGACGACTGAACGGCACTGAATCCACCGCCTTCGAGTCCCTGCATGTCATACATGACATCGTGATTCCGGTTCCAGATATGTCCGGGATCTTGACCGGAAGCAGGAACCCTTCCACCACCGTTGGAGTAAAAAAGAAGATTGCCAAATTCGTCGCAATAGGAGGTGCTTCCTTCAGACGTAAACATAGCACTTTGTGTCGTGTTCAATGTAGCTGTTCCCGAATTAAAATCGTAGCTATACCCATTCCCAAAATGCCAAACGTTAGCTTCTTTTTGTCCGAAAGAAAGAGAAGCGAATGCAAACAAAAAAAATACCGTTAAACGCATATTTACCAAGTTATTACCGAAATAAATGTAAAAATCCTGAGCCTTCAAGTTTCTCCTCCTGATTATCTCTTGCCTCATAAAGGAAAAAATACACCCCTTCCGGAGCGTTTTTCCCATCCCATGAGGGATTATTGTTAATCAGGTCCTCACTCTCCTCCATGAATAAGATGTTACCCCATCTGTTAAAGATGGTCAGCTTGAGGTAGCCGATATTTTTACAATTCAAAAAATATTGATTGTTTACCTCGTCTCCATTATCAGGTGAGAAAAAATTCGGAGCATCAATTCCGGAAAAACAACCTTCCGGCTGAAAAATAAGTAATGAATCAAGCTGAACAGGAAGGCACTCTTCTATCCAGCTTGCGGTAATAAGGTATTGATCTTCGACCGGATTTCCGTAATTGTGCCATACGCTATCCTCCGCAGTTATCAGGCTGTTTCCGTCTCCAAAATCCCATGCAATTGAATCAGCCTGTACATTTTCTACCTGAGCGGTAACGGACTGATTGACACAATTATAATTTATTTGAAGTATAGGTTGCGAGGTTTCGCCCGAAAAGTTTCTTTCAGGAACAAAATCGGGCAGAGCCAACTGGCAGGTTCCCGAAGTAATTGAAATTCCCGAAGGGATATAATTGCATGCCAAACCTTGCGCATTCGGTGTGCTGATTTCATCCAATTGATTTGAGTTGCCGATAGCCACATACAGTTTACCATTCTGAGCTTCCTGAATGAGACAAGGCGGATAAGGCGGAATTTGTGCCATAGGCGAAAAAATAAAGGTAAGAGAAGCCTCTATCGCCGGGACGGTATATGTAGTTAAATCCAATTGGTAAACGGAATTGAAGGTGCTGAAATAAAACTTACTTCCATCAGGAGAAAAGCAGGCACCATACTTTCGCAAAAATGGCGGAGTGGAATCATCTGTTACGAAAACCGTCAGCGGGTTGCTCATTGCTCCTGTGGCCTTATCGAAACTGAAAAACTCAATCCTGTTACTGAAGTCCACCGGCATGCCTATTCTCTCGCCATTGGGAGAGGCATCCATGGCACCTGCCCATCCTTCATTGGCTCCGATACCGGGAATAATTGAAAACAAAGAACCGACCGTGCTGACAACGGGCTGTGAACTTATTCCGCACCCATCAATCTTCCATGCCAAAAATTCATTTAATTGCCTTCGATGGGCAACAACCCAGTAACCCTTAATTTCTTCACTTCTGATGACAATCATTTTTTCGGTGAGATCGGTTTCCAAAAGAGTGTTTTTGGTTTGCGGCACCACATCTCCCGTACCATTATTCAATGCCATGTCAATTACGCTGTAGCGCAATCCGTTATCCATAGAATTAGGCTCCAGCTCCAGCTCATCAAGTGTAAACAAATAGTATTTATCGTTATCAGATGGAAATGGAACGATCAATGCGCCCTGTGTACTTGAAGTATAATAACCGCCCAATATATTATCTCCGTTCGGCATCACTTGATGTGAGGCATTCCATACCGTTAATCCGTTGGTATAAAAAAGCAATTGACCCGTTTCGGGATGTGAAACACAGGCTGCAGACTCATTGGAATAGAGCTGGGAATTAGGTAAAGACTGAATGGTGTTTTGATTAAAATTCAGGTAAGCGTTGTATCCAAAAAGCCAATTGCTGTTTTGTAACTGTCCTTTCGTATGGCTGAAGACTAATGAAAGGGCAAGAGGTAAACTATATTTAATCAAACTGTTAACCAAGTTTAAGGTACTAAGAATTTATTTTAGTAATGTAACACGGCCATAATGCACGTGAATGAAATTATTTGATTTCAGCTTATATTCAACACAATACACGTACACCCCTATCGGATGGGGTTTGCCGTCATTCATTCCGTCCCATCCAAGATCTTTGTTTCTGCTTTGAAAGATGAGTTCACCCCACCGGTTATAAACGCGCAACAGATAATCCTCGTCTGATATGGCTCCGCTGTAAACCGGCTGGAAAGTAGTGTTGATTTCATCTTCGTCCGGCGTAAAGCAATTGGGGATAAACACATTTGCATTCTGCAAAATGGTCAGCGTTTTCGTTACACTATCTATACAACCATTCATATCCGTCACCGACAAGGATACCGGAATCTCGCCGCTTGTACCTGGCGGTATTTGAAAAACAGGGTTTTGTTCGGAACTGCTTAGTGCCTCATTTGGATAGGAGATTGTCCAACTCCAGGATTCAATTTGTCCCGTTGAGAAATCATTGAAACTGATTTGGGAATCACCCTCTTCAATCACCGCGGGTATGGAGTTAAATGCCGCGTTGGGATTTGGATAAACCGTTAAATTCATTGTTATTACGCTGTCACACCCATTTTGTGCGGCAACCTCGTAGGAAAGCGTAGTGCTTTCAGAATAGGTTTGGCCATTGTCTGCAATATAGAAACCACATGCTTCTACATCTACTACCGTCGTGTAGTTTGGGTTAATCGTCAAATTCAGCGTAACAATACTGTCACACCCAAGAGCCGAACCGCCTGCAATAGTGAATGTTGGGGTGTTCGTTGAACTCGTATAGGTTATCCCGTCTATCCAGGTGTAATTCTCACAGGCTATCTGAACGTCTGTACCTGTTACGTCATCAGTCAACGTTAAATTGAGATTTATAATGCTGTCACAGCCGTTAATTGAGCCTCCGACCATTGTATATTGTAAATTGTAAAAACCTGGCGTGGTATAAGTGGTGCCATCAAGCCAGGTGAAGCTTTCACAGGCAACTTGTGAATTTGTGGAACTTACCGCATTTGCAAGCGTCAAATTCAGTGTAACAAGGGAATCGCATCCCTCAAGGGTTGTTAAGGTGTCTGTTTGTGAGCCCGGTCCTGTGAAAGTTAGTCCATTCCAGGTGTAAGGTAATTGACTCGGACAAATGGTTTCACTCACGGTTGAAGTAACAGTGGTACAGATGTCGCAGCAGTTTCCTGTTTGACCGCTGATGGTATATTGCGTGGAGGCATTCCAACAGTTATACTGAACATTCAACCCACGAAGTGAGCCGCCAAACTGAGATTGAAAATAAGCAAGCACCTGGTCGGCTGTATTGCATCCTCCTTGATTTGTAGTTATATCACAACTATACAAGCAAATGATACCGTTATTCCATCCATTGGGTAGATCAAAGTAATTGGGATTTGGGGGGCTTATGATGGTTACGGGTGGAGACACGTTTACGGTAAGTATCGCAGGATTGATGCCATTGAAAGTTGAAGTGGAAATCGGAAAACCACAATGGTTATTGTTTTGAGCTGAATTGAATCCAGCGTACAAAACTTGAGTCACATTTCCAAGAAAGGGACCGCTGAAATAAACATTTACTGGTTCATAGGTACAAATCCCAATTTTAAGATTTGGGATGTTTTGATCGACAACGATATTCAGATTTCCACCGTCATAATTGGCAAAAAGAACCCAGTTGCCTGATGGATCGCAGAAATTGGTGCAACCATCGGATAAAACAATCGAGGTGTCAACCGAACAACCTGCAGAATTCGTGACTGTAACATCATAAGTGCCAGGTGCTAAATTATTTACGCTATTCACCAAAAAGTTCGAAGGGAAGGGCCATAAGTAAAAATAGGAGTCATTTGGGCTCGGTGCAAATGATATTGATCCATCATTATTTCCACACGTAGGTTGAATAACTGTTGCGTTTAATTCAAAAGATGAGGAAGTAGCGCAGATTCCATTGCAGGTGTTTGGTGTTGCCGTTCCTATCACCCAGGCGTTTCCACCATCGGTTGACCGTTCGTATGACTGGCCTGTAACGGTAGCCTGTGAAATATATTCAATTCCTGGAATAGTTGATGCAGTTGCCAATCCTCCCCCTCCGCAAACTCCGATTCTTTGAAGTGCTCCAGTCGTGAAAGTGGCATCTGTGTTTAATTTGGTTGGATCATTTGACGAAAATGTCCAATAAACAGCATCCACGGAGGTTCCGGAGGCATCGTATAATGCAACCCATCCATCCCCATTCGGAAGATGCCAACGTGAAGCATTTGATCTCCACAAACGAGCCGAATTGGCTGCCGTATTTAAATTAAATGTAATTGCCGGGGTATTGGGTCCTCCAAGTGTCATGAATCCAAGAGGGGGTATAATCGTTCCTGAAGGAAATGAGAATCCTCCTCCGTTTGTACCCCCATCCATTCCCCCTATGGTCCAGCAGCTGATATCTACCGAATCACAGGAACTTGTGTTGTAGATTTCAATGAATTCCGACCCAAAATTAGGGGTGGAGTTATACATAGATTGAAATTCTTGATCTGTATCTCCCCCCGTAGGTTTTACATGAATTTCATTGATAACGACCTGCGAAAAACAGGCTATTGATTGGGAAAGTAATAAGCACAAAAAGGGTATCTTTTTCATCATCCAAAATTTAAGCCCATGCCATTTTAAAGCGTGAAATAATTAAGCCATTCATTTAAAAACATTATTCCAAAACAAAGAAACTAAAAAAAAAGTTTTGCTTATTAAGGGTCTGTTTTTTTGAATTATTTCCAAATCAAATAAAAAACAGCAGATACACGACCTCCAAGGAATGCATTGATTAACCTGTTTATTAATCGGAATTTATCAGGTCTGATTCGCTTTATTGATAACAGTGAGATTTTGTAAAGGCTTTCCCTTTTTGACCAAAATTTATTTTTACGAATAAACCACCTAAGATGAAGGCATCTATATTTTTTGCTTATCCATTTTCTGCCGTTAGATTTATTCCGCTGCCCTTTACTAAAGGCAGAGCAATGCAGGTGAGTCACGCTGCTGCCGCTCAGAATTGGAGTTCGGCACTCTAGAGCCTTGTACCGGTATGTCTTTCAGCCGTTCCCAAGAAAAATTTTTAAAATCCGTGCCGCATTGAGCTGCTCTTGTGCGCGGTAAATCATTTTTGGATATGTTCGTTAAGAGTTGGGAAAAACACCGATTGGCCTGATGATTAAAGGCGGTGATTTGAGTTGGGCACTCCTGTGAACAAGATGTAATGTGGGGCATATTAAGCTCTTTAGGTCGATAAGCCTTTCGTTTGACTTGTTTTTTCAGTCTTATTTTCCCAACTTTCTGATTCTTCGCTTGTTTTTATGGCTGTAATAATACCATATTTGCTTTCTTTTCTGAAAAGTTTCTCTGATTATGAAACAATTGTTTTTTAAAGTATTCCTTTCTTTTTTGGTTTTCGGATTTTATTCTTGTCGTACCCGACAAGTGTCGTTCAACGTGATGCGGCCTGCCGATATTAGTCTTCCGGCGAATGTGCGCACTCTCGTGTTGGTAGATCGTACCGAGTTCGATCGGCAGGGCTGGAATATCGTGGAAGGCCTTTTTACCGGGGAATTACCCGGCGAAGACCGGGCCGCTGCCCAATATACGTTGAGCCGGTTCGGACAGATTTTGAGTAACTCGCCCCGCTTTGAAACCAAGGTGGCCTCTACCGTACTTTTGGGAAACAGCCTTACTTCCGCATTTCCTCCGCCGCTGCCCTGGAATGTAGCAGAGGATGTTTGCGGGGCCTATGGCGCCGATGCGCTCGCTGCCATCGAAGTGTTTGATTCCGACTTTGTACTGACCAACGGGAAACGGATGGTGAAAAGAACAGTTACCGAAAACGGGGTAAAAAAAGAAATCCAAGTACCTGAATTTTGGGCCGAGGGCCTGGCGAATCTTAAAATCGGATTTAAGTTGTACGATGTGCGAAACCGCACCATCATCGATCAGCAATTGTTTAACCGCACCAACACCTGGCGCACCACGGGAAATAATTTGGCCCAGGCTATGGCCAAGATGATAGCCAAGGCAGAAGCCACCCGCTATCTCGCGGGGCTGGCCGGAGAGTCGTATGCTTACAAGATTGCCCCTCTCCCCATTCGCGTTTCCCGCTTTTTTTACAGCCGTTCGCGGCATACGGATGAAGTTGCCGCCGGAGCCCGGAAAGCTTCCGTAAATGACTGGGAAGGCGCGCTATCTACCTGGCAAAGTGCATTGCCGGCCAAAGACCGGAAAGACGGCGGTAAATTATGCCAAAACATGGCCGTGGGTTATGAAGTGCTCGGCAATTTGGAGGCTGCCCGGGAATGGGCCCAAAAAGGATTCGTGGAATATGGCAACCGCCGTAGCCGCGATTATGTAAACACTATCCAAAACCGGATTTGGGATGCACAGCGCCTGAAAGAACAAATGGGAAATTGATTTCGGTTCAGTTTTGAGCCGCTTACAAAAAATAAAAAAGCCACCCGAAGGTGGCTTTTAATAAGGCTAACCTATTATTTATTGCTCTCCGGTCACTTCTATATTGTCAATTTCCCAGGTGGTGGTTTGGTTGGTTCCCGTACCGCCCTGGTAAATCCAGGCTAAACGCACCAATCCGTCAAACGCGCTCAGATCAATGAGTCCGCTACTGGCAAAAGAGGCAAAGCCCGTGGCCTGTGTGGGCAGTGCGTTAAAGTTAAGTTCTGTCCAGGTAGCTGTCCAGGGTGTTGTTTCTCCGTCGTAATTGGTAGAAATATACAACCTCAGGGTAGCTCCGTTGTGGAAACCTCCCGTACCGCGGAATTCCATTTTTTCCGCCGTAGTCTGGGAAAGGTCTATTTCGGGTGTGATGAGCCAGGATTTTACTACGGCCTGTCCCGTATTGTAGGCACTGCATTCGGCCCAGGGGTTGGTGCCCGTGGCTCCCGCCAGTCCGCTTTTCCATTTTACGGTTCCCGTTTCGGGTTGGTTTACCCAACCGGCCAGTGAAATCACCACATTGTCGGAAAGGCCGTCAAACGATTCTTCAAAAAGGGTTACACTTCCTCCGCCTCCGCCTCCGCTTCCGCAGCGGGTTGAATCAAACTGTACGTCATACACGTCGCGGATGAGCAGCTGGGGCGTATTGTTGAATACGCTGTACACGGCTGTCAGGGTTCCTTTTCCCGAAGGTACGATTAGGTTTGCGAAGGTGGCGTATCCGCTGTTGCGCAGAATGATGCTGTTTCCGTTGCAGTCCTGTATGGTGGTGTTTTTTGACTGTTGCAGGGTTCCATCCGCATAAGTTGAGCCCGTATCTGCGGGTGAAAACTGCACGTTTTCCAAACGGATCAGCCTGTTTTGGTAATTATTTCCAAGTGAGGTGAGCGTAACTGTCGTAGGCGTAATGGTATTATTCAATGAACCGCGCACGATGTGTTTGCTGATGAGGGTAGAGGGGATGGGATCTACCTCGTCTGCAGAGCCTGCCGTGGCTGCTCCGCCTATCTGCACCAACCCGGCATAAGCGCCCAGATAGAGCCCTTTGGTATGAATGAAAATGCGGCGCCCGATCATGTAGTTGTTGTACAATCCCGTTTGATCCAGTCGGATGGCGATACCCGCGGTGGAATCCTCAATAACCAGGGTTTTATAAAAGTTGCCTGAACGGTCGTCGGCGATGATTATCCCGGAAAGAATAATGGAATCCTGTATTTCGATGCTGGCGCCTGAATACAATTGCTTGAATTCGGCGATGGACATGGTGGGTGTGAGGTTCGGATCGGATCCGTTTACGGGCGGTTCATCAAAGTTATTTTTGATGCAGGAACTCATCAGAGATACCGTCAAAAGGGCGGTTGCCCATACCTTTACGTTTTTTGCTACAGAGGAAGTCATCATATACTGTATGGATTTCATTTTACGATTCGTTTTTGATTGTTACATGCGGAAAGCCACATTGAAAAAGGCATTAATGCCAAAGTTGTAAAAGTAACGGGCCGGGAATTTGTTCGGATTCCGGTCGTCAAAATCAAAGCGGAGCTGCTCAAACCCGCTGGAAATAAATTTGCGGTTGTTGGTCAGGTTGTTTACGCTCAGCGAGAATACCATGGTCATAGGCCTCTTGATGGTGCGGAAAGTTTTGTCAATTCTCCAGGAATATCCTCCGAATAAATCCATCGTAAATTGGCCGGGCAGGCGTTCCTGATCAATCGTATTGCGGTAGATATCGCTTTCCGGATCCATGCCTTCCACGGCTTCCGCGGTGCGGCGGATCGGGTTTACCTCTACCCAGATCCAGTCAAAATAATTAAAGTTGAGCCGCACAAACCAGAATTTGGGCGAATTGTAGGAAAGGCCTATGGTATTTGCCCATTGGGGACCTTGTGCCACATTGAAATTCTTCATGTAAACGGGTGCATTGTCTTTTAACACGGCATTGGTGTTGTCCTGGGTAAGGGTGGCAATCGGACGGTCGGTGTACACAGACCGGCCTATTCCCATGGCGGCATTTATGCCTATCCCATTCCATACTTTTACATCGGCCCCGAATTCACCGCCGTAATGCATGCGGTCTAAATTACTCAGCGCCATGTTTACGAATGCGTTGAAGTCGTCGTGGAAAAAGCTTTTGGTTTCAATGCCGTCTGAGAATTGGGTAAAGTATCCCGTGGCTTTAAATTTCACGCGGGGTGAATTCCAGATATACCCTCCTTCCACAGAAAATATTTTTTCGGAGGTAAGGTTGTCATTTACCGTATTTCGGGTCCTGGGGGAGAGGAACACATTGTTTACATAAGGAGCGCGGGTTATGTAGGCTCCGTTGGCATATACATAATGTCTTCCGCTGATCTTGTAGGTAAATCCGCCTTTTATGCCGGGGTTGATAAATATCATTTTCTCGGAAACACCGAAAGAATTATCGGGGAAAAGACCTACGCGGGTGAGTCCGTCACGCCAGAAGGAACTTACGGAAAGGCGCCCCGCGATGTAGAAATCCACTTTTTTAAAGTTGAATTGTGCCTGCATCCAGGCCTGGGCTTTGTGCTGGATGAAACGGAACTGGGTTCCGTAACGGTCGCCTACGCGGGCCAGTCGGTTCGGGTTGTCCAAATCGTTTTGCAGAGAGGTGGAATCCAGGGGTATGCCAATCTGGGCAAATCGATTAAAATCCAACCAGAAGTCTCCTCCAAGCAAATCTTCAACACGGTTAAAGTTTTCGCTCATCTGGTATTGGTAGATGAGTCCTGCCGTGAAAGAGATACGGTCGGAAAAGCTGTGGTTGAGCGTACTGTTGAAACCGAACTCGTTCACTTTTTGAACCCGCTGGCCTAAGATGTAATTAGAGCGGCGTCCCGTTACATTATTTCCGGTGATGCCGTCCACATTGTTTACGGTTTCCACATTAAAGCGGTTTCCTTCATACATGGCATCCCAATTGAGCTGCAGTAGGTTGGGGTCGTCCAGAATGGCTTGGCGCACCGCGGCAGCCAGTCCGCTGTCCTGTTGGAAGCTGGGTAGATTTCGGTAAAAATCGGGTGCGGGGTTTTGCCCGTTAAACCAGTCAATGGCCGAGTTGGAAGTTTCGCCTATTTGATAGGCAGCGGTGGTGGTAAGGGTAGTTTTCGTGGTGGGTTTCCATTCGTGGGTAAGCATAAACACGGGTTGGAAACTTTCAAACACGCGCGAGTTGCGTTTTTTGCCGTTTTGATAGCCCCAGTTGGAGTTGTAGAAAGGGGTCCCCGCCAGTTCGTACACTTCGGCTATGGCCGGGGCCATTTTGCCGCGTCGGGTGGGTGTGGCAAATGTGGTAAAGCTGATAATGTGCTTTTTGATTTTTTTGGAAACACCCAGATAATAGGCTTTTCCGTCGTAAAAGGTGCCGGGAATGTAGCCCTCGCCGGCAGCTCTCCAGGATGCGGAAACGGAAAGTGCCCAACCATTTTTAAGAATCCCCGTACTGTAGGTCGCCATCAACCGATGGGTGTACGAGCGGTTACCCACGGCATACGACACGCTGAGTTGTTTGCGCTGTCTGGCGGCCACGATATCCATGTTGGTAGCTCCGCCTATTTCACCGAAGGAAAAGGTATTTAACTCCAGTCCGAAAGAATTGTCACGGAAACGGAATACATCGTTCAATCCTCCCCAGCGGCTCCAATACACTTCTCCGTTTTCCAGGTTGTTCATGGGTAATCCGTTCAGCATCACCCCGAAATTGTCCGGATCATATCCTCTGGTGCGGAAACGGGCCTGACCGAAGTTAAAAGATGCAGTGCTTACATATACGTCGCGTGAGGCAGAAAGAACGCCTGAAATATTGTTGTCGCCTCCGCTTTCGGCGGCACCTTCACTGTCGTTTCCGGGAACTACGGGAACCAGGTCGTCGCTGTTGGCTATACCAATGCCTGCTTCGTCCTTTTTGGGGCTCAGGGTACCGAGATTAAAGTTTTCCCCCGCAACAGCAAC
>JBIJBG010000250.1:0-3300 GCA_044345355.1 Flavobacteriales bacterium | reverse complement strand
AGATAATGCAGAAATGGCACTTATCGAGCTGGTTGACTTTAATACTACTTTCGTAAAAGGCGGAAAGGCAAGTTCTAAAAAACGGACACGCAGAGGAAGCAAAGCAGCTCCTAAAGCAGAAGCTGCTCCCTCCTCCGAGCCCGTTGAAGAAAATCCCATATCGGAAGAGTCATCGACTGAAGATTCCCAACAACCGGAAAATGAGGCTTAACAGAAGTTTTAATTAATTATCAAAAAAGGATAAATCTGTTCGATTTATCCTTTTTTTTTGCAAATCAATTTAAAAATCAGGATGAAGTACGAAGTTGCAAAAGAAGCGGGTGTCCTCCTGGCAGACGGCACCTTTTTCAAAGGAAGAGCTGCGGGGCATCCCGGAACCGCCACGGGTGAAATCTGTTTTAACACCGCCATGACGGGCTATCAGGAAACGTTCACGGATCCATCCTATCTGGAACAGATTTTGGTCATGACCAACGCCCATATCGGGAACTATGGCATAAACAACCTTGAAAAGGAATCCGGGTCAGTAAAGATTTCCGCGCTGATCTGCAAAAACTTTTCAATAAAAGCATCTCGTGTTCAGTCATTCGCCACACTGGATCATTATCTGAAAGAATCCGGGATTACCGTAATATCTGATGTAGACACCCGTGCATTGGTTCGTCACATACGAAATAAAGGAGCCATGAATGCGGTAGTTTCTACGGAAACATTGGACAAAGAGGAACTACGCCGCATTCTGGATGAAGTTCCGTCCATGCAAGGCCTGGAATTATCCTCTAAAGTAGCCACAAATCAACCGTATGAAGCAGGAGAGTCCGACGCCAAATACCGGGTAGCCGTTCTGGATCTGGGACTGAAAGACAACATCGTGCACTGCTTAACCGAACGGAACTGCCTCGTAAGAGTATTTCCTATGAATACTTCCTACGAAGAAATGAAAAGCTGGAATCCACAAGGTTTTCTCATCACAAACGGCCCTGGAGATCCGGCTACTCTTAGTCAACCCATTGCCACGGTAAAGAAAATGATAGAAAACGGGGATAAAATGTTCGGTATCTGCCTGGGCCATCAGGTTTTAGGCCATGCGGCCGGGCTCACTACCTACAAAATGGTGAACGGACATCGCGGAATCAACCATCCGGTATTAAACCTTACCACGGGAAAAGGAGAGATTACCGCACAAAACCATGGTTTTGTGATTGATGAAAAAGCCCTGGAAAAAAGTGAAACCGCCGAATTGACGCATATCCATTTAAATGACGGTTCCGTAGCCGGAATCCGGATTAAAAACAAACCCATTTTTTCAGTTCAGTACCATCCTGAGGCCTCCGCGGGGCCGCATGATTCCAGATATCTATTTGATAATTTCATTGATTCTCTTTAGTTTTACTTCTCAAATCACCCCATGATGAAAAAAACAATCTATGCATTAAGTTTTCTTTTCCTTCCCTTTTCGGGCTTATTTGCCCAGGAATCTCTCTTCAGCAGCTACCCGTCAGGATATCGCTATTCACAGGATATTTCCAACCTACGGGTCGAATCCATAGCAGGTCCCTCCGCGGAAACCATTCAATCAATCGTGAGTGGGGAACATCCGAAAAGTGGTGAAATGTACATCATCGGGCAAAACATGCCGGTAAACCTGACACCGCAAAATGCGGGAGAATGGAAAACCTACGACGGCTTTAAAACCTGGCGGTTAAAAATAAAAAGTCCGGGCGCAGAAGGGATTGCCCTTTTATACTCCAAATTCCGCATTCCCAATACTGCATCCGTATTTGTGTATAATAACGAAATGACTCATAAATCAAGGGCGTACAAGAATCATGAAAATCCTGCCGGAGAACATTTTTCCACCGAAATCATCACTTCCGATGAAATCATTCTGGAATATTGGGCACCATTGACAGAAACGGGAGAACCCATTATTGAAATAGAAGCCGTATCCCATGTTTTCCGAGGGGGAAATCATTTCCGTCCGAAAAATTGGCAACAGAACGGAAGTTCCGACCCCTGTGAGGTAAACGTAAATTGTTCAGAAGGAAACAATTGGCAGGATCAAAAACGGGGTGTAGCCAAAATTTATGTCATAGACGGAAGCAGCGGAGGATTATGCACCGGCTCATTAATCAACAATACGGCCCAGGACTGTAAAAACTACTTTCTTACGGCCCAGCACTGCGGAGCGGGAGCATCAGCATCCAACTTCAATCAGTGGCAGTTTTACTTTAATTTTGAATCACCCAATTGTGCAGACCTTACCAACACCCAGGCTAATAATGAAGACAATGAGGTTGTAACGGGTTGCACCAAAAGAGCTACAGGAAGTGATGTATCCACCGTAAGTAATTCTGATTTTTTACTGGTTGAGTTCAATTCCGCCATACCTTCCTCCTACAATGTCTTTTATAACGGATGGGACCGCAACAATACAGGTGCTTCAAGCGGAGTAGGCATTCATCACCCTTCAGGAGACATCAAGAAAATATCAACCTTCACCAATACACTGCAAAACGATTCCTGGGCGGGTACACCGGGAACCCATTGGCGTGTGGTTTGGACGGGAACGGCAAACGGACATGGAGTTACCGAGCCGGGATCATCCGGTTCACCCATTTTCAATCAGGCCAAACGCATCGTGGGCGACTTATCGGGTGGAAGCTCATTCTGCACGGCAACCTCCGCTCCCGACCTATACGGTAAAATCTCTTACAGCTGGCAAAGTGTAGGAACAGCCAATAACAGACGCCTCAGCCCTTGGTTAGATCCCGGAAATACAGGAGCTACCACGCTTGACGGAAGAAATAACTGTTCAGGAGGCACACCCAATCCTACAACCGGTTGTGATACCATTTCTCAGTTTATCAACGGAGTACATACTCCTTCAGCGCTTACAGCACCGGGCGGAACGGGCTGGCTTGCAGGGACAAATTCATACAACGATAAGGCAAAAGCCGAACTTTTTCAAGCTTCTTCTTTCCCCGCTAATTTTCAGCTCACCGGTTTTTACATTTATTTCCATGCGGCATCAGGAACAGGAAACGTAACCTTCAAAGTCTGGAATTCCGCCGGGGCAGGGGGCACCCCTGGAACTGTCCTGGCACAGGGAAATGTGCCGATAGCCAATATCCCAACCAACGGAAATGCCATTTTGCTTGATTTAAGCGCCAATCCTATTCCCATTACCGGAAACTTTTACATCGGGTTTGATATTCCCACCACCGCGGGAACAAGCATAGGCATGTACACCACGGCCGCCAATCAACCCGCAGCTAACAGCGGTTGGGAGCAATGGAG
>JBIJBG010000248.1:0-3317 GCA_044345355.1 Flavobacteriales bacterium | reverse complement strand
CCATGCTTTCCGGATTGCCCATCCAAATCAATCCGTTTATAAGAATGGCTTCCTTTCCCTCGGTAAAACGGGAGGGAAAAAGTACTTTATTTCCGTAGCCCTCCAAATCCAGCAAAGCTGTCTCCAACGCAAACTTCACGGAGGGATATTCATCCAGATTGAGCAACCAGTCAGGAAAATGGCTAATGGAATCAGCCACTTCGCGCAACATGCCTTCCGCAGCGGTAAAGTCTGGGCTCAATCCGGGAAGAGGTGCGCACTCCCCTACGCCCATAAAGTGTCCGTCGGAAACGGTAAGAAACCATACGGGCTTTTGGGTTAGCACGCCGCGAGATGTTCCTGCTGGACGATTAAACTCCATCACGGCATGTTCCACTCGTGCATGCAGCTTTTCAAAAGAAAGATTTCTTAAGCGGTCAAAAAAATCAGATTGTTCGGAGCCGTGAGAAAAAAAAATATCCGGTGCCATGCCACAAAGATACAAATTCAACCCGCAGCGGTATCTTTGCCTTATGGAAGAAACCGAACCCCAACTGCCCCTGCTCAGCCCGGAGGAAATCCGTGTGCTGGGTGCACTGATTGAAAAAAGCAAAACTACGCCCGATTACTACCCCATGACTCTCAACGGGCTCACGGCCGCCTGCAATCAAAAAACATCGAGAAATCCGGTAACCGACTATGATGAACCCATGGTACTCCTTACCTTGGACGAACTAAAGAAAAAAGGACTGGCAGCCACCGTTACGGGAGCAGGAAGCCGGGTAGTAAAATACAGACATACGTTGGCCGTCAAATATCCATTAGATTTAGCGGAAACCACCCTTATCGGTCTGTTATTTTTAAGGGGACCGCAAACCGCAGGAGAATTAAAAACCAATGCAGGACGTATGTTCGAATTTGAAAATCTGGAAGAAACGCAGAAAGTATTACTTGCACTTTCTGCAGGCGAAATCCCTTTTGTGTCTCAGTTGCAGCGCAAAGCGGGCCAAAAAGAAATACGGTACATGCATTGCTTTTCGGGGGAACCCGATCCCTCTGAATTTGAAGGAATGCCGGAAGAACCCGCAAGGCGGTCGGTAAGTGAACTGGAAAGCCGGCTGCAAAACGTGGAAGGCCAACTGGCCGAACTGAAAGAAAAGGTAGAGAAAATTTTAAGGGAATTATTCTGAAGTTAAAAACGAATTATACTTCAGGAGATAATCCGGCATCCATGCCCTCTGTATTAGTTGGAGTTAATATTACTTTCCCTTACATTTGATTTTTGTATTCCCAGAATTCATGCAAACCCACCCATAAATAAGTTCCGGCCGGTGAAAGAAGAAAACTACACACAAGCTGAAGAAAACTACCTGAAAGCCGTATTCAAAATTTCAGGTAAACAGAGACGCCGCGTAAGCACAAACGACCTTGCCCATGAATTGAGAACCAAGGCTTCATCCGTGACGGACATGCTGCAAAAACTGGCGGAAAAAAAACTGATTACTTATGAAAAATATAAAGGAGTAAGCCTAACCGAAAAAGGTCGCGGAGTGGCCTCGTCCGTTATCCGGAAGCACCGGCTTTGGGAAGTTTTCCTGGTGGATAAACTGCAATTCAAATGGGATGAAATTCATGATTTGGCCGAGCAGTTGGAACATATACATTCAACAAAACTGGTAGAGCGGCTGGATGAGTTTTTGGGCTTTCCTACCCATGATCCGCATGGAGATCCTATTCCGGACACGGAGGGAAATCTGCATCATCACCCGGAATTTTCGCTTTCAGATCTGGATATTAATGACGAAGGTATTATTATCGGTGTCAAAGATCACTCTGCGGATTTCTTGCAATACCTGGACAGTGTCAAATTGATTTTGGGCACCCGGGTAAAAATCAAAAAGCGGTTTGGATACGACAATTCTCTGATCGCACTGGTGAATAAACAGGAAACCATGATTTCCGAACGTGTAGCCAAAAACCTTTTTGTGGTAAAAAAAGCGTAACGAAGCATGGGGATTTGGAAAAGACTTTTCGGCAAACAGAATCCGACCGCGGATTATCCGTTACCGGAAAGCAATCCTGAGCCCCTTCCGCAGCCGGATATTGTTTTCGGGCATTATTCTGATGTGAACAAAAGCGGGGAAAGTTTAAAAAAATGGCATGAAGCAGCCGAAAGGTTTCAAGAAAAAGAGTATTCCGCTTCACTAACGGCTCTGCTGCACTACCTGAATAACCGAAACGGCAATGCGGCAGAGGTGCGTAATTTAGGCACACGGTTAGAGTTTACCCTTTTTCAGGGCTCGGCAGAAATAAACGGTTTTTTTGATGGAGCAAGCATTCAGGCGCAATGCCTGCTCGCCACATTTGACAGCCCGCCCATTGCTGCCATGAATAGGCTGCTGAATGATAATTACATGCTTCGTTATACCAAATTCGGCATAAAGGAAAACAGCCTGATACTCTTCTTCCGCTCACCCGCAAAAGAGAATTCACCGGATAAGTTATACCACGCATTCCGTGAAATCTGCTTAAAGGCTGATCAGTACGACGATCTGCTTCTCCATGAGTTTGAAGGCATATACAAACCACCCGGCAATAATGCAACAATTCTTCAAATTCCCTCTGCAGAAGCAGAAGTAAAATGGGAGGCTTGGAATATGTGGCTTTCGCAGACCTTGGATTTCGTAAGAAAACAAGACCGGCAGGCCTATTCGGGAATTATCACCTATGCGTTGCTTAACCTGATCTACAAGACCGATTATCTCTTGAGTGTACAGGGCTGCCTGCTCAATGAACTTAGCCGCATACAATATATTTATTGGGATAAAAATGACGGGCTTACCAATATAGAAAAAAACGAAGAAATCATCCGTGAACTTTCCAAGCTGGCCAATCAGCCCAAGGCCTTCTTCACTGATTGTTTTTATCGGGTACGTTCCGTATTCGGCCTGGTAACGGCAACCGACATCGGTACCATTCGGGAGTACATCGCGGAGTGTTTAAAAAACACCGATTGGTATGTTCAGAACAAACAGCCCGAAATGGAATTGATCATTTACGAATACACCATCACCTACAGTCTTTTTCATTTCGGATTATTCCCGGCACAGTACCGGCTCTTTCATCTGCAGCTTATGATACTGAATGCAGACTATTTCGTACAATTGGGCTTTGAGGTTCCTTTCATTCAAAACGGAGTCATTAACCGGGAAGCACTGAGCAGGGAAATCGGACAGATTATCTCAGAGGAATCCCAACAATACCCCGGTATGGCGTTCCAAATACAAAATCTTAAATTTGACAGCCTTGTCGATTTTCATTACTCGTTTTTGCATGAA
>JBIJBG010000247.1:0-3332 GCA_044345355.1 Flavobacteriales bacterium | reverse complement strand
AGTTCCCACATGGAATGCAGGATACGGCGCTGTACCGGTTTCAGACCGTCTTCCAGTGCAGGTACGGCGCGCTCCAGAATAACATACGAGGCATAATCGATAAAATACTCCTTGTACATTCCGGCAAGCGGCGTAATGGCTCCGCCGTTCAACTCCCCGTTTTCAGGAACTATCGGATTTTCTGAACTCATGGTACAAAAATAGACCTTTGCGCGGGAAAAGTGTTTTCTCTTTTGCCCGATTTATCAACCAAATGCATTTTATTACGTAAAACCTTGCATACCAAACCATTGTTAAATCATACTGACGGGGCCTTTGGGTATGTTTATTTTTGGTTTAGTTTTGTAAAATTATGGAAAAATGTGCGGTTTGCGGGGGATCGAAGCTATCGGAAAAATTCGACGGCACGCTTTTGGAGTGTACCGATTGCAGTCACGTTGTCGCCAACATGCAGGTGGATGCCGAAACACTGAAAAAGATATACTCCGTCAATTATTTCATGGGAGAGGAATATGCCGATTATCTGGCCGATAAACCCATGCTGCAACAGAACTTCAGAAACCGGCTCAAAACTGCCCTGAAATTAAACCCAAAGCCTGAATTCAGGCAGGTACTCGAAATAGGCTGTGCTTACGGTTTTTTTGCCGAGCTGCTGAACCGGGAATACCAACCCGGACATTACGTGGGAGTTGATGTGGTGGCGGAAGCCATTACCTACGGCCGTTACAAACTGCATCAACATGTATTACTTCAGGACTACCTGAGCATGCCCGCACCGGATGTGCCTTATTCGGATGTTTTCCTCTGGGACGTAATCGAGCACCTGCCCAATCCGGAAAAATTCATGGAAAAGGTAGCCGCTGAAACTGCGCCGGGAGCCAGAATTTACATTACTACTGGGGATATCGGAAGCCGGTTGGCTAAAATTCAGGGATCCGGTTGGAGAATGATTCATCCCCCTTCGCATCTGCATTATTTTACCGCCCGCTCCCTGACGCTGCTCGCAGAAAAATTCGGATTTAGGATGGAACTCCTCTCCTATCCGCCCGTATCCCGGTCGCTCCGCGTTATATTTTATTCCCTTTTCATGCTCAACAAGCCTTGGGCCGGTGCGCTGCGCAGACTATATAACCTTATTCCCGAAAAGGCATCCGTTTCGGTGAATACCTATGATATCATGTTTTTCATAGGGCGTAAGGGATAATTGATATTTTTGTCCCTACGATATGACAGATATTTCGGTCGTAATACCCGTGTACAATGAAGCGCCCAACATTACCGAGCTGGTAAATCGGGTAGGTGGCGTAATGACAGCCTCCGGAAAATCATTTGAAATCATTCTGAGCGACGACGGCAGCAAAGACGGGACGCTGGAAGAAATAAAAAAACTGAGCGAGGGGAATATGCACCTGAAGGCCGTTTCCCTATCGCGCAATTTCGGCCATCAGGTAGCGCTAACCGCCGGAATGGATCATGCGGAAGGCTCCATCATCATTACGCTGGACGGAGATTTGCAGCATCCGCCGGAACTCATTCCCGAATTATTGAAAAAACACGGGGAAGGCTATGATATCGTGAATACGATCCGGCTGGAAACCGAAGGTACGGGCCCGATAAAAAACCTGACAAGCAAAGGATTTTACCGGTTGATCAACGTGTTATCCGATGTGGAAATAAAAGCAGGCGCCGCTGATTTCCGCCTGATGAGCCGACGGGCCGCCGATGCCTTTCTCTCGCTGAAAGAAAAAGACCGATTCACCCGCGGATTGGTAAGCTGGATGGGCTTTGCACAGACATTTGTACCCTACGAGGCCGACAGGCGGTTTGCCGGAAAATCAAAATATACCCTGCGAAAAATGATCCGCTTTGCCTTGGACGGGCTCACTTCCTTTTCGGCCAAACCGCTGCGCGTTTCCCTGTATTTGGGCTTTCTTTTTGCCGTTTTCGGACTGTTTTATGCCTTGTATGCGATTATCAACCATAGCTCGGGAAATACCATGCCCGGTTGGACTTCCCTGCTGATCATGATTCTGCTTATTGGCGGTTTACAGCTGATTTCTCTGGGTATTATCGGGGAATATCTGGCGCGGGTATATCATGAAACCAAAAACAGGCCGCTATACTTCGTGAAAGAAACCGTGGGTAAACTAAAAACCGATTCCTGATGCCTTCTTTCTCCATGTTCAACGCTTACAAACTCTGAACGGGACATGAAAAAACCGATGGAAAAAGGCCTTCTTATCACCGTATTTCTGGCCTGTATTACGGTGGGCTTTTTCTTCGGAAAGGTCATTCCGCGCCTCAATGACACGTTTTTTGCCCCTACCGGCGACGGTTTGCAGGCCTACTACACCGCCCTCTACCATACGCAACACGACACCGCCTATTGGCGCATGAACGGGATGAATTACCCCTACGGGGAACAGGTCTTTTTTACCGGATGCCAACCGTTGGTAACCAATCTCATCAAACTTTCCGGACTGTCCGACAACACGGTTGGTATTCTGAACGGACTCATGCTGCTCAGCATCGTGCTGTGCGCAGCCGTGTTATACCTGATTTTCCGGCGGCTGGATATTTCCACGTGGCTGTCCGTTTCGGGTGCGCTCTGCATCACCTTCGGGTCTCCGCAAATAGCCAGGCTCATCGGTCATTTTTCGCTCGCCTATTCCTTCGCCATCCCTCTATTTATTTACCTGTGGATGATTTTTCGGGAGAAACAGCGGTTTTCTGTTTCTTTAGGTATTGCCGCTCTTGTCCTGTTTTTATCAGCCACGCATTTTTATTTTTTCGGCTTTTTCGCGCTCATCGCTGTAACCGCCTGGGGTTTCTTTCTTTTTACTAAAAATGAACGACAGCCTTTCCTTAAGCGATTGACATTGGCGGCCGGCCATTTTTTCGTGCAGATTATCCTGCCTTTTGTCCTGCTGCGCCTGTTTATCGCTTCCATAGATACGGTAACCGACAGGACCGATTCGCCCTGGGGGTTCTTTCAATACAAAGCCATTCCCGAAACCATTTTTTACCCCTTCGGCTATTGGTATGACATTCCGCTGTTCCGGCGCTGGTTTACCCCTTCGCTGAACTTTGAATGGGAAGGAGTATCATTTGTAGGAATCATAGGACTTACCGCAGCAGTCATCTCCTTGATTTTCTTTCTAAAAAGCATTGTTCTATTCAGGCACAAAAGAATGTTTTTACCTTTTAAAAAAGAAATCTATAACATCCTGTTTTATGCCTCTTTTAGTGGTTTTTTGTTGGCGGTGGCCTGGCCCTTTTCCGTGTTTGATCAATGGCTTTATAACCACGTAGGCTATTTCAAACAATTACGC
>JBIJBG010000089.1:0-7880 GCA_044345355.1 Flavobacteriales bacterium | reverse complement strand
CCGGTCATCATGCTCACCACCTCGGCCACATTCTCCTCCGTCACCGGTTCTTTTTGTTTACGACTGTCCTCTTCCCATCGGGCTTTCACCTGATCCAACTCTTTTTCGAGGTGCCTTTCTTTGTCCCGGAGCTTGGCTGCTTCGTCATACTGGGCGCCACGCACTGCCTTACTTTTTTCTTCCCGGATTTCTTCCAGACTTGTTTCCAGATCGGAAATTTCAACAGGTACTTTAATATTGGTGATGTGCACCCTTGCGCCAACTTCATCCAACGCATCGATGGCCTTATCGGGTAAAAAACGATCGGTTACATACCGGGAAGTAAGCGTAACACACGCTTTAAGGGCCTCAGGTGTATAGGAAACGTTGTGGTGATTTTCGTATTTCTCTTTGATGTTGTTCAAAATCTGCAAGGTTTCTTCTTCAGAGGTGGGCTCAATCATGACCTTCTGAAAACGACGATCCAGAGCACCATCCTTTTCAATAAACTGACGGTATTCGTCTAATGTGGTAGCCCCGATGCATTGAATTTCACCACGGGCCAACGCGGGTTTAAACATATTAGAAGCATCCAAGGACCCCGAAGCGCCACCAGCACCTATAATCGTATGTATTTCATCAATGAATAGAATAACATCAGGAGATTTCTCCAGCTCATTCATCAGCGCCTTCATACGCTCTTCAAATTGCCCGCGGTATTTCGTTCCAGCCACCAGTGAAGCCAAATCCAATGAAACTACCCGCTTTGAAAAAAGTACGCGGGATACTTTCCGTTGTGAGATACGCAAGGCCAATCCTTCCGCTATGGCCGACTTTCCCACACCGGGCTCTCCGATTAGTATGGGGTTATTCTTTTTCCTCCTGCTTAGAATCTGACTTACACGCTCAATCTCCTTTTCTCTTCCTATTATGGGGTCTAACTTGCCTTCCTCGGCCATTTTAGACAAATCTCTGCCAAAATTGTCCAATACGGGAGTCTTGGATTTGGGGTCACCTGGGTTTTTGCGCGAAGCACCGGAACTGCCAAACGTTTCTTCCGGTTCGTCGTCAGAAGCACCCGGCATTTCGGCACGGGGAATATCACCTTCCGATTGAAGCATTTCGAATTTGTCTTTTACCGCTTTATAATCCACATCAAATTTTTCTAAAACCTTGGCAGGTAGTGAGGTGTCTTCTTTCAAAATAGCCAATAAAAGATGCTCGGTTTCAATCACGGCACTGTTGAGTAGTTTGGCTTCCAAAACAGTAATTTTTAAAACCTTCTCAGCCTGCTTGATTAAAGGAATATTACCCAATTGGGCAATGTTTTTAGTGCCCGGTTTCATCATTTTTTCAATTTCCTTACGCAGCACGGATGGCTTTACACCCAACATCTCCAAAATCTGAAGCGCCAAACCCTCTCCCTCACGGATAATACCAAGCAATAAATGCTCGGTTCCGACGAAATCATGGCCAAGACGGAGGGCTTCCTCTCTGCTGTAGGTGAGGACATCTTTAACGCGGGGTGAAAATCTTGATTCCATATAATTTTAAAAATCAGCGAGTTTATTGTTTCTGTTGATAAGTTTTGAATTCTTGGCGCATCATGGTAAAATTAACGTCAATCCTTTAAAACGGTTGCAATTTAGGCCTTTTTTTTAAACACGATTTTGTTCATTCGATTCCGTTGAAAATTTCTTCTTTAGCGGCTAAAAGTGTACTTTCGTTCGCTTTTTCGAATCAATTAAATCAAAAAGCATGCAATTCAGTAAATAAGTAAAAAATGGCAGAAGAAGAAAAGATCATTCCGATTAATATTGAGGATCAGATGAAGACGGCCTACATCGATTATTCGATGTCGGTAATTGTATCCCGTGCCTTGCCCGACGCCAGGGACGGTTTAAAGCCTGTGCACCGGCGTGTGCTTTACGGAATGATGGATTTGGGAATCACTTCCACCAAGCCCTATAAAAAATCGGCGCGTATCGTGGGAGAGGTTTTGGGTAAATACCACCCGCACGGTGACTCGTCCGTGTATGACACCATGGTGCGTATGGCGCAGGACTGGTCACTACGCTATCCGCTGGTGGACGGGCAGGGTAACTTCGGCTCTATTGACGATGACCCTCCCGCAGCGATGCGTTACACCGAAGCCCGTTTGAGAAAACTGGCCGAGGAAATGCTGGCCGATATTGATAAAAATACGGTTGATTTTGCCCCGAATTTTGACGATTCACTGGAAGAGCCTACCGTAATGCCTTCTGCATTTCCCAATCTGATCGTTAACGGAGCTTCAGGAATTGCCGTGGGTATGGCTACCAATATGGCTCCGCACAACCTTACAGAAACTATTGACGGTATTCTTGCCTACATTGATAACCACGATATAGAGGTGCATGAACTGATGAAGTTCATCAAAGCACCCGATTTTCCCACCGGCGGTATTATCTATGGATATGAAGGCGTGCGGGATGCGTTTGAAACCGGACGCGGTCGTGTAGTCATGCGGGCCAAAGCCGGCTTCGAAGAAACGGATAACAACCGGCAGGCCATCATCGTTACCGAAATTCCCTATCAGGTAAACAAAGCTGAGTTGATCAAGCGTACTGCCGAGTTGGTTAACGAAAAGAAAATAGAGGGCATTTCCGATATCCGGGATGAGTCTGACCGGAACGGACTCCGCATCGTGTATGAAATCAAACGGGATGCCATACCCAATGTGGTTCTGAATAATTTATTTAAGTACACATCGCTACAAACTTCATTTTCAGTAAATAATATTGCTTTAGTAAAGGGCAGGCCGCAACTTTTGAATCTGAAAGACATGATTGTGCACTATGTGGAGCACCGTCATGAAATTGTGGTACGCAGAACCCAATACGAACTGGAGCAGGCGGAAAAGCGGGCCCATATATTGGAAGGGCTTATCATTGCCTCAGACAATATTGATGAGGTCATTAAAATCATCCGCGGTGCGGCAAGTCCAAACGAGGCCATTGAGCAGTTGATGGTCCGTTTCAACCTTTCCGAAATTCAGTCACGCGCCATCGTGGACATGCGTCTGCGCCAGCTTACGGGTCTGGAACAGGATAAACTGCGTGCTGAATACGATGAGCTCATGAAAATGATTGCCTACTATAAAGAGATATTAGGTGATAAAAACCTGCGGATGAAAATCATCAAGGATGAACTCACCGTAATCAGGGAAAAATATGGTGATGCACGCAGAACCGAAATCGTGCACAGTGCGGACGACATGCGCATTGAAGATTTGATTGAGGACGAAGCAGTAGCCATTACCATTTCTCATAAAGGGTACATTAAACGTACACCCCTGGCCGACTACCGCCGTCAGAACAGGGGAGGCATGGGCTCCAGAGCAAGCGGAACACGCGATGAGGACTTTTTGGAACACCTGCATATTGCCACGGCACATAATTATCTGCTGTTCTTCACCGAAAAAGGTCGCTGTTATTGGTTGCGTGTGTATGAAATACCCGAGGGCGACAAAACGGCAAAAGGCCGTCCCATCCAAAACATGATCAACATCGAAAGCGACGATAAGATAAAAGCCTACATCGCCGTGAAGGATCTGAAAGATGAAGAATATTGCAAGTCGCATTTCATCATTATGTGTACGCGCAGGGGTACCATCAAAAAGACGACGCTGGAAGCCTATTCGCGTCCGCGGACCAATGGTATCAACGCCATTAATGTGCGCGAAGGAGACGAGCTCATCGAGGCACGCCTCACTGATGACAACAGCGAGGTGCTGATTGCCCTGCGCTCGGGAAGGGCCATCCGTTTCCCCGAAAATAAAGTACGGGGCATGGGCCGTACGGCAACGGGTGTAAGAGGAATCAGTCTGGACAATGAGCGCGACGAGGTGGTGGGTATGATCTGCGTGAGCGATAAAGCGAACAATGTGTTGGTGGTTTCGGAAAATGGGTACGGCAAGCAGTCGGCCCTGGAAGATTACCGTATCACCAACCGTGGCGGTAAAGGGGTAAAAACCATGAACATTACCGACAAGACCGGTCAGCTCATCAGCATTTTGGAAGTGGTTCCCGAAGAGGATCTGATGATTATCACCAAACGCGGAACATTAATCCGTCTGGGAATAGATTCATTGCGCGTGATGGGCAGAAATACCCAGGGCGTGCGCCTAATCAATCTCAAAAATACTGACAGCATTGCTGCCATTGCCAAAGTTCCGGCAGATATGAATGACGAAGAAAATCCGGAAGGGGAAAACCCCGCAGAAGGCGAGAATCCGTCCGGGGGTGAAAGCGTAAATGAATAATGGCATTACATTTGACTACAGTAAGATTATAATTAAAACACCATGAAGAAGTTTTTAATCGTAACCGCCGCTCTTTTTGCAGGAGCATCCTCATTTGCTCAGGAGAGCAATGTACTCAGCGCCTGGGAATACAAAAACGTGTATGACCTGGAAAAAAAGAACGGAAATATGGGCGTGGCCGTGGAAAATCTCATTAAGGCAAAACAGGCCATTGATGCCGCCGCCGAGAATGAAAAGACCATGGGCAAATCCAAGACCTGGAAAAGAAGAACAGAGGTTTATGTTACCATTCTGGTTGAGCCGAACGAAGCATTGAACCCGTTCCGCTCCACTTTACTGGATGAGATTTACAAATCCATTATGAAGGCAAGATCGGTGGAAATCAATGAAAAAACCGGCAAACCGAAAATTTTTGAAGAATCGGACCTGAATGCAAAGGCTCTGTTGCTTTGTGATACGCTTTTCAGGGCAGGCGCCCAGCGATGCTGAAGGATTTCGGCAAAACGGATACCGTATCGCTCAACAATATGTTTCTGTCTGCCTTCCGGGCTAAGAAAAATGACCGTGCCATTGAATTGGGCAATCAATTAATGGCCTTAGGCTTTGCCGACCCCAATCTGTACGGAACCATGGCCCGCATTTATCAGGAGAAGGGAGAAGGAGCCAAAGGCTTGGCTCTCATTCAGGATGCACGAAAAAAATACCCGGGCAATACCAACTTTATCACGGAAGAGTTGAATTATTACCTGCAGGCCGGCGACAACCAAAATGCCGTGCGGGTATTGGACGAGGCCATTGCCGCTTTCAAAGACGACAATGAAATGCTGAAAGCCCTGTATTTCAATAGTGGGGTTATTTTTGGTCAATTAGGCGATAAGGCCAAATCGAAAGAATATTACCTCAAAGCGATTGAGGCAGATCCCAACTATTACGGAGCCTTAAACAACTTCGCCGGATTTCTTTTGGAAGAAGCCAACGAAATCATCAAACAGGCCAATAACCTTCCTTTAAATAAAGTGAAGGAGTTTGATGAACTGAAGGCCAAAGCCAACGAGAAATACAAAGAGGCCGCCTCTTACCTTGAGCGGGCTTATGAAATTCAACAGAATGCCAAAATGAAAACTACCTTACTGGAAATTTTCACCCGTCTGCAGGACGAAGAAAAAATGGCCAAATACAAATAACTCAAATACCATGTAAATCCCCGGAAACGGGGATTTTTTTTTGCATGAAAATCAAAGGTTACCTGTTCACCCTTCTTGCTTTTGCTTTTATACGGGAACTTTCCGGACAAAACCCTTTTTTGGACAAAAAGGCAGTGGCCTATGCGGACAGCCTCACCGGGAAGGTACTTTCGGAGCTTACCCTTCGCGAAAAAATCAGGCAGATGGCCGGACCCCGAAGTTTTTACCTGAGGGCGGCATCGTCTATGCTGACGGGTAAGGGAATGTGTGTAACCCCGATAGGTAAAAACCGGAAAAGAGGGATTCCCGCGACATGGTTTACGGACGGACCGAGAGGAATCATCCATGGCAAACAAACGGCCTTTCCGGTACCCATTGCCCGGGCCGCCACATGGAATCCCGAATTGGAAAGAGCCATAGGCGAGGCTTTAGGCGCTGAGGCAAGGGGAGTGGGAGCGACATTACTTGGAACGCCGTGCATGAATATTTTGCGTCATCCGGCCAACGGGCGGGCTCAGGAGAGCTTCGGGGAAGATCCTTTTCTCACCGAGAGAATGGCATTGGCCCTGGCACAGGGTATTCAAAATCGGGGAGTGATGGCCTGTGCTAAACATTTTGCCTTGAACAGTGTGGAAGATACCCGGTATTTTTTGGATGTAAAAGTCGATAAACGGAGTCTGCACGAGGTCTATCTGCCTCATTTTAACTATCTGGTGGCAAACGGGGTGGCCTCAATCATGAGCGCATACAACAAAGTAAACGGGACTTATTGCGGTGAAAATGCCTATTTGCTGGATACGGTACTTCGACGTCAATGGGGTTTTCGGGGTTTTGTTCATTCCGACTGGGATTTGGGAACGCGGAGTACGGTGCCGGCCATCCGTGCCGGCATGAACGTGGAAATGATGGTTCCCCGATTTTATCAGGAAAGCAAGGTAAGGCAGGCTTTGGCTGAAGGACAGATCACGGAAGCTGAAATAGACCGGCTCATTTATCCCACGTTGTTTACCAAATGGCTGTTTCAATCCAAATATCCGATTACAAAAAAGCGGGAAAAAGTAAGCAGAGAGGCGCGGCTGAAGCATCGGGAAATTGCGCTTAAAGCAGCGGAGGAGGGGCTTGTCTTGTTGAAAAATGAGGGCAATCTGTTGCCCATTTCGCCCATGAAGTCCGAAAAAAGGACCAAGCTGGTTCTGACGGGGTATCTCATCAACAGAAAGAACGACGGAGACCACGGCAGCAGTTATGTCCGCCCGCCTTATGGTATAACACCGAAAAAAGCGTTTAAAGAATCGGCGAAGGAATTGGGGTATGATCTTGTGGTGGTTTCGCCGGAGCGGAAAAACAAATTACACCGGGAACTTTTGGATGCCGACTATGCGGTGGTCATCGCGGGGTATTATCATCATGAAGAGGGAGAATACATTTCCCGATCGGGAGAGGCGAAGAAATCCACACAAAAGCCATCAGCCGTATTTATGGGCTATGGAGGAGGCGGAGACAGGCATCCGCTTACGCTGAAAAAACGCGATGAGGAATTGATTCAGGCGGTAACGGCTGTCCGATCCAATACGATTGTGCAGGTGATTTCAGGCAGTGCAGTGATTATGGAAGGCTGGAAAGACAGAGCAGCCGCCATTTTTTGGTCGGGTTACCATGGCATGGAGGGCGCCAGCGTTTTGCCACGTGTTTTGTTTGGAGAGGTTATCCCATCGGGGAAGCTTCCATTCAGCATTCCTAAATCCGAAAAGGATTTGCCGCACTTTCCCGTTCATTCGGATACCGTGACCTACGGATATTATCATGGGTACACGTTGTTGGATAAATTGGAGCGTCAGGCTGCCTTTCCGTTCGGTTTTGGATTGAGTTACGGAACATTGAACATCGGGAATATCCGTACCGAAAGGAAAGTTTATGGCGGGCTAGACACCGTCACCGTAATCTGCGAGGTGAAAAATTCAGGATCCGTGAAGGGAACTGAAGTCTTACAAGTGTATGTGGAGAAATTAAACAGCCAAACGGAGCGGCATCGTAAAGTATTGCGGGGATTTAAAAAGGTTTGGCTGGAACCGAATGAAACGGCACGGATAAATATTCGGGTTTCTGTGAGTGATTTGAAGATTTATAAGCCGGAGGAGGAGCGGTGGTTTTTGGAGAAGGGAATGTATCGGTTTTGGATTGGCAGGAATTCGGGAGATGCTGATTTTACAACATTGGAAATAGAGGTAGAATGATACGCTTATTGGAGTTGCCTGTAAAAAACATTACTTAACATAATGTAAATTATAGGATAAAATATCATGTACATTTATATTGGTTCTGGTGATGGGCCAATGTCCAATTTTTAGTGATTAAAAACGTGAGATGTTGAAAATAGAATGTGTCAACTTTAAGGAGCTGCGCTTACCGTATCA
>JBIJBG010000291.1:0-2729 GCA_044345355.1 Flavobacteriales bacterium | reverse complement strand
TTCCGGAAATAAAAAAAGAACTGAATGATGGCAATACCTTATTGGTGCAGGCTGCTCCCGGAGCGGGAAAAAGTACGGTGCTTCCTCTGGCTTTGCTCCACGAACCCTGGCTCCGCGGAAAAAAAATACTGATGCTGGAACCCCGCCGATTGGCCGCAAAATCCATCGCGGGCCGTTTAGCCGATTTAATGCAGGAAACTACGGGAGAAACCGTCGGTTACCGCATCCGTTTTGAGAGCCAAGTATCTTCCCAAACCCGCCTCGAAGTGCTCACCGAAGGCATACTCACCCGCAAACTGCAACAGGATAATGCCCTGGAAGATGTGGGGCTGATCATTTTTGATGAATTTCATGAACGCAGCATCCACGCCGATCTGGCCCTGGCTTTATGCCGAGAAATACAGCAGGTGCTGCGCCCCGATCTGCGCATTCTGGTGATGTCGGCCACACTGAACTCGGCCGAATTGGTGGGCTTACTCCAAGCGCCCGTCATTCAGAGCGAAGGAAGGCAATATCCCGTGGAAATCCGCTACGCCTCCTCTCCTACCGATTTCATGTATCTGACGGATTCTGTCGTAAAAACCCTTTCAGAAGCGTTACGGAACCATGAAGGAGATGTATTGGTATTTCTGCCCGGTGAAGGCGAAATAAAGCGCTGTGCAGAACAATTGGATGCTCTTTTTCCTGATTTATCCGTTCATCCCCTTTTCGGAAAACTGAATTTTTCAGAGCAACAGCGGGCCATAGTGCCTCATCCTGCGGGAAAACGGAAACTGGTATTGGCCACATCCATTGCCGAAACGAGTTTAACCATTGAAGGCATCCGCATCGTGGTGGATTCGGGATTTATGCGCAGCAATCGGTTTGACCCCAAAACGGGACTTACCCGCTTAGAAACCGGCCGGGTTTCCAAAGATGCTGCCGATCAGCGTGCCGGGCGTGCCGGACGGCTTTCCGCGGGGGTATGTTACCGCATGTGGACGGCAGCCGATCATGCGCGGCTTGCCGAACATCTCGTGCCCGAAATTATGGATGCTGATTTAACCCCGCTTTGCCTGGATTTGGCGGTTTGGGGTGTCACCGACATCAACACGATGACCTGGCTGAATAGTCCGCCGCCAAAGGCATTGCACTATGCTACCGAAACGCTAACGCAACTCGGCGCTTTGGATGAAGCGGGAAAAATTACTCCGCACGGAAAAGAAATCCACCGCCTGGCCTGTCATCCGCGGATTGCCCACATGCTGATCATGGCCCAAGGCGATCATTCAGCTGCTCTTGCCACCGACATAGCCGCTCTGTTGGAAGAAAAAGACCCGATGCCCGATGCGGGAGCAGATATAAATCTTCGGATTGAAGCCCTGCGGAGGGCAAGAACTTCCGGAAAACCAGGTTCCCGATTTTCACGTATTGTAAAAGTAGCGGAAACCTACCGGAAACTGTCGGCCATTCACCCTGAAAATAAAACGGTGGATCCTTTCGTAACCGGCCTGCTTTTGGCCTATGCTTTTCCTGAGCGCATTGCATCGGCCCGTGCGGGAAATAATACCCGTTTTCAGTTGGCTAACGGCCAATATGCCTCGCTGCCCAACTCCGATGATTTGGCGCATGAACCCTGGCTATCGGTGGCCCATGTAGATTCGCGGGAAGGAGCGGGTAAGATATTTCTGGCCTCACCGCTTCATCCGAAGGATTTGCAACATCTGGTGAACGAAAAAGAAAGCATACGCTGGGATACCCAAAAAGGTGGATTGGTGTGTAACAAAAACCTGATGATCGGCAGCCTCGTACTGCAATCTTCTCCCATTTTAAATCCTGATAAAAATTTAATATACAATATATTAATCCATACCGTTAAAACTGAAGGTAGAATACTTTTGTCTTTTGATGATGATTTCATCCAACTACAAAACCGCATACTGAGTATGGCCGTATGGAATCCGGAAGAAGGTTGGCCAGACGTAAAAACCGACACGCTGTTGCAGCAGCCTGAAAGTTGGCTTGGGGGTTATCTGGAATCGGTAAAGCGGCCCGAAGATTTTAAAAAAATAAACCTGAGCGAAGCCCTCTTTCATTTTCTGTCTTACGAAAAACAGATCCTTTTGCGGGAAACGGCACCCGCCCGCATACAGGTACCCAGCGGATCCACGATCCCCATTCACTATGCGGCTGACGGTTCTGCGCCTGTGTTGGCGGTACGGCTTCAGGAAGTATTCGGCATGAAAGAAACGCCGCGCATCAACCGCGGTAACACCGGACTGCTCATGCACCTGCTATCGCCCGGATACAAGCCCGTGCAGGTTACTTCAGACCTCAACAGCTTTTGGAACAATACCTATTTTGAAGTACGCAGTGAGTTAAAACGGCGCTATCCGAAACATGCCTGGCCCGATGACCCCCGGTCAGCAACTGCCGTAGCCAAAGGGCGGCCCGTAAAGTAAGGCATGTCGCAAACAAAGCCCGCCTCAGGGTTGTTTAATCACCTGAAAAAACATACATTTTGGACTGGTTTTTTGCCGGTTTTTTTGGCAATCTGGTTTTATGAGTAACGGGTCACTTCTCTCCTTTTCCCCCTCGAGCATTTATTGCCCGGAGGCAGATGTGCACATAGACCCCTGGCGTCCGGTGGAAAGGGCCATCATCACCCATGCACACAGCGACCATGCCCGGTACGGCAGCAAACATTACCTGGCGCATAAAGATTCCGAATCCATCCTGAGGCACCGGCT
>JBIJBG010000071.1:0-8337 GCA_044345355.1 Flavobacteriales bacterium | reverse complement strand
GGCCTTCTGATTCGGCTTTCTCACGGGTTTTTGATTTTACGTGCATGGAGAGAATCCTACGGCTTTCGGCCATGGCTCCCGGGCTGTTTTGACAGGAATACAGCAGCTCTTTGGCTTTTTTTTCCGCAGTTTTCAATTCAATCATGGGCAGCGGGTAATCTATTCCTGGTCTGAAGCCGTAGAGCAATTCTTCCATGGGAGAACAGGTATGGGGCTCATGCAGTATGGTCCCTTCCAAAGGCTTTAATTCGGGCACCCACTTTTTGATAAATGCTCCGTCCGCATCGTGCTCGTAGGACTGTTTTACGGGGTTGTAGATGCGTATTAGGTTTATGCCTGTAGTGCCTGCCTGCATCTGTATCTGCGGGAAATGAATGCCCGGCTCAAAATCCAGAAACACCGAGGCCAACCATTGCGCGGCGGGTTGCCAGGGCTGAAATAAATGGTGGGTCCAAAAGGATATGGTCATGGCACGCATACGAAAGTTGACATAGCCGGTTTCTTTCAGGCAGCGCATCACGGCATCTACCAAAGGGAAGCCGGTCATTCCGTTCTTCCAACGTTCCAGCCACCCTGTATTCAATTCCCGTCTAATGCCGTCAAACCCCCGGTTCATGTTTTCGGTTTCTATACGGCATTCCGTCTCAAATTTTTGAATAAAATGACCCTGCCATTCCAGGCGCGAAAGGAAGTTTTGCAGATTTCGGTCTTTTCCTTTTCGGCCTATTTGTTCAAGCGTGTTAAGGTATACTCTCCGTAGGGATAAATTCCCGAAGGTAAGGTAGGGCGAAATTCGACTGCAGTGAATTCGCGAAAGTTCCGGTTTGCTGATATATGCCGAATAGCGTGTATGCCTGTTTTTTAAAAAATCTGTCCAGACGCTTTGTCCCATGCGTTCCCCGCCATATTGAAAAAGCGGGTTTGCCTCCGTGTATTCTATGGGTAGCGGCCTGTTTAATTCATCCGGCACTGCGAATTCGGGCACTCCCCGGTAGTGGGAAAAGTCGGGATGCCACTCTGCACCGGTCAGCCATTCCTGTTGTTGTTCCAACCAGTTTTTTCGCGATGCGGAACCCCTTACCACGCCGTTTTGGGCGAATTCCTCCCATTGGATGCCGTTTTCTTTGAAAAACAGTGCACAATTCTGATCCCGCTTAAATGTTTCCCTGATATTGGTTTCCTGATGGGAAAATACTTTCCTGATTTCGAATAAATGGTTCAAATAGTTGAAAATGGGTAAAGCTTCACCATGGTACAGGTAGATTTTGCCTCCGAAGTGAATTGCCTGTTCATTTAGATCTTTCAGGGATTGTAGGATAAATCGGGCATGTCTGGCGGAATAATAAGGCCCATTGAAAATGGATGGTTCTAAAATGTAAATGAGGAGCAGCGGTTCTTTTTCCCGCAGGGCAAAATAAAGAGGGGCATGATCATGTAGCCGCAAATCCTTTTTAAACCAAACGATATTGATTTTTTGCCTGCTCATTTTGGTCTGATCACGGAAACTTCTTTTTCCGGCCGTGCATAATCAAACCGATGAATCAGATGCGTGCCATGGTAGGCATCCAGCCCATTTACACACACTGATTGTGCGGCGGCAGCATCTACATACCCGTCTGTTCTGATTAAATGCTCGGGCAGGCGCACAAACTCTACTCTTCCGCAAACCAGCACCGTGTCGGATACGGCCAAGGCATGCTCCTCGGCAAAGGAAAGTCCGATGCTGATGGTTGATTCTCTAACCATCGGAGCGTCGAATTTCTCCGTCCATTCTTCCGTAAAACCGCAGGCGTCGAATTCGGAAACTTCGCGCGTATACTTGGCAGAAGTCTGATGGGCCTTGGCAACAAATTCTTCATGGATATGGTTAATGGTAAAAACTCCTGTTTGTTTTATATTTTCATAGGTCTGACGGCTTACGGACAACGTACGGAAAAGGATGGCCAGGGAGGCAGGATTCGCCCCCAGATGTATACAGGTATTGAATATGGCCAGATTTGTTTTTCGCATGGAATCTGCCGTTCCCACCAATACGCAATTTTTAAATCCCGAAATGGAATTCATAAAGGTGCGCCTGTATGCGTTAGGCATCCCTTCCATGTCTTCTTTGCTGAACTGTTTCATTCAAAATAATTTTAGGGTAGACATGCCTCCGTCCACATGGAGTATTTGTCCCGTAATCCAGGCGGCTTTCTCACTCAGTAAAAATTCGGCTGCCGCTGCCTGATCTTCGGCTTTGCCATACCGTTTCAACGGATGCCGTTCGGCGGCAGCTTTCTGCTTTTCCTCCGCGCCCAGCAATTTTTCCGCCAATGGCGTATCGGTGAGGGAAGGAGCCACCACGTTTACTCTCACGTGCGGCGCCCATTCGGCGGCCAGGGAAATGGCCAGACTTTCTACCGCACCTTTGGCTGATGCAACCGAAGTGTGGAAGGGCATCCCCGTTCGGGCGGCAACGGAGCTGAAAAGTACCACGGATCCTTTCCCCGATTTTTTTAAACTTTCTCCGTAGTATTTCAATGCTTTAACGGCACCCAACACGTGAATTTTCCAATCGTTTTCAAAGTCGGACGTATTCAGGCTCCTGAAAGGGCGCAGATTGATCGTACCCGGGAAGTAAACAAGTCCGTCCACGTTGTCTGCCATTGGCGGAAAAGCAGGCTGATCGTCTGTTATCTGAAGGGTTTGGTGTGTTACACCGGATAGTTTTCCCGTTTCACCTGCCGAGCGTGAAAGTAGCGTAATGCGTTTTCCTTCCCCGGTAAGCATGCGCGCCAAGGCCGTACCTATGCCGGTGCTTCCACCTATGAATGTGACATGTCCGTTCATTTTTTTTGTTTTTAAAAGAACACCGGGACCGCTTCTTTGTTTGATAGCTGATGAAGGAATTTGCCCGGTCTGTCGTGGCAGGAGGAGGCCTCTCCGGGTTAACCGCAGCGGCTCTCCTGGCCTCTGAAGGTATGAATCCTGTCGTGCTGGAGCGCAATTGGATTCCAGGCGGTTGTGCCACATCTTATCCGCGGAAGCAGGTGGTGTTTGAATCGGGAGCCACTACACTCGTCCTGCCATCCCTCTGGAAAGTCCCATGCAGGTAAGGCTCCCGGGCGGTGAAATCATTACCCGCCACAATAACCGAGAGGCATGGATTACCGAGGCGGAAAGGGTTTTCGGAAAAAAGGGTCAACGTGAATTTTGGGAATTTAATTTTCGACTTTCTGATTTTGTTTGGCGGGTTTCGGGCCGTTACCTTCACTTTCCCCCGTCTTCGCTTGGCGATTTACTTGCTTTGGCCCGGGGTATTCAAGTATCCGATTTACCGTATCTGCGTTATTCTTTTACTTCCGTGCATGATGTCCTGGTTCGCTACGGATTAGCGCATAACCGGTCTTTTGTGGCTTTCTGCAATGAACAGCTGCTTATTTCCGCTCAGAATCATGTTACCGAGGTGAATGCCCTTTTCGGTGCGGCAGCACTTTGTTATACCCAACTGGGGAATTATTATCTGACCGGTGGCATGCGTGCTCTTACTGATGCGTTAACAGCATATATCAATGCAAATGGAGGACGCGTATTGTGTCGCACACAGGTCGGCCAGATTGTGCGAAGTGCCGGGTTTGGTTTTGAGGTAGATGCCGGAAATATAACATATCAAACTCCCTTGCTTTTTTCGGCGTTACCGCTGAATAATCTCTATGAGCTGGATAGAACGGGTAAAGCTCACCGTTATGCCCGCTATCTGCTAAAGCCCGAAAACTTGTATAGTGCCTTTCAGGTCGGGGTATATTTTCGTTCTCAAAAAAGGTTTTCCTGCCTGCATCATCAGATTCACCTGAAGCATCTTTTTCCGGGTACAGGCGCAAGTTCCTTATTTGTTTCGCTATCTCATCCCGATGACCGGCTGCGCTGTCCTGGAGGGTATTATGTCGCATCCGTTTCCATGCATATCCGAAATCCGCATCAGCATTTGAATACCGAAAAATCGGTGATGGAAGCGGCGGTTTTGGATGTATTGTCAGAGAATGGTTTTTTTCAGCGTGACGATGTGGTCTATCTGCATGCATCAGGCCCAAAAAGTTGGGAGAAATGGACAGGACGTAAATGGGGCTTTGTTGGCGGATATCCCCAGTTTATGGGTGTTAAACCCTGGCAGATGAAAGATGCCCGGCATCCGTTAAAAGGATTTTATCTCTGCGGAGATTCGGTTTATCCGGGGCAGGGAATTCCGGGCGTAGTGCTCAGCGGCATGATTGCCGTGGAAAAAGCTCGTACGGATGGTTTTCTGTAGATCCTGTTTATTCACCGTGTTCCGTTCCCGGGAACAATACCGTAAACAGAAAGCCAACTTTTTTCCTTTTACCTTATTTTATCAGGTAATAAACGTTGACGGACTATTTCAAACATGGCAATGGCTCCCGCCGTGGAGACATTCAGGCTTTCGGTAAGTCCCGGCATCGGTATTTTGGCAGAGGCGCTGCACAACTTCAGATATTCCGGGGAAATACCGTCCTCCTCAGAGCCCAAAATAAGAGCCAAAGGCCCGGAAAAATCGGTTTGGAAAACCGGATTATCCGCCTTTTCGGTAATGCCGATTAATTGTATTCCCGACTCGGCTAAAAAGGCTAAGGTTTTTTTCAGGTTGTTGCTTCGGCACAGGTTTAATCGAAAAACAGCCCCTGCAGACGATTTAACGGCATCCGCATTTACTTCGGCGGCCCCGCGGGATGGTACCAAAACCGCATGGAAACCTGCACATTCTGCCGTGCGGCACAAGGCACCGAAATTCCGCACATCGGTGATGCGGTCCAGCACCAGAATGAGCGGATCGGTTCCGCCTTCAAAAATAAAGGGAATCACATCTTCCGCATTTTGCCAGGTAACCAGTGATCCGTAACAGATGATACCCTGATGATTTCCGCGTATTGTGCGGTCAAGCTTTTCGGCGGGAACTTCTTTTATTGGAATACCCCGCCCGGAGGCCAGTTTTCGTATTTCCTGTACGTTATGGCCCGTGAGTCCTTTTTTCATCAGAATTTTTTCGGCTCCGCCACCTGCGCGAAGAAATTCCAACACGGGGAAAATGCCATAAATGAGTCCTGAACCGGATTGATTTTCCAATGATGTTGTTACTTAATTGAAATCAAAGGTAACGCGATTTACCGAAATAAAGTGGCCGCAATTCCGTCAGCCTGCAACCAGCCTTCTTTGTTCAGCCGTATTCGGTTTTCTTCTTTCAGCAGATACCGGCAGGGGATTTTATCCAGGTGATTCAGAAAATCTTCCCATCCCTTTTCTCCGAAGCGGCTCGAGAATTCCAGGCGGTCCACGCCTTTTCGGGTGCGCAGTCGGGTAAGGAGGTATTCGTTGTATGCCTCACTTTCATTAAGTATCTCTTCAGTGAAGTAATCGGTTGAATCGCTTTCCAGAGCGGCTATGTAGCGGGCATTGTTTGCCACGTTCATGCGTCGCCGCTGTGCCTTGTATGAATGGGCTGACGGTCCGACACCCAGATAGGGCTTGTTTTCCCAATAGGCAGAGTTGTGGCGGCTTTCCATTCCGGGCAGGGCAAAGTTGCTTACCTCATAATGCAGGTAACCTGCTTTTTCCAGAAAATCGGCCATAAAAAGAAATTGATCGGCTGTATGGTTTTCGTCGGGTGCTTTTTTTTGATGGCGCCTGATGCGATGAAATAACGGCGTATTTTCCTCCACGGTAAGTGCATAGGCAGATATGTGAGGTACTTCCAGAGAAACTGCTTTTTCAAGATTACCTTTCCAGGCGGCATGGCTTAGTCCCGGTGTGCCGTAAATCAAATCAATCGTGATGTTTTGAATTCCGCTTCTCTGTGCCTGGCGAATGGCCTGTTCTGCCTGCATGGCATCGTGAACGCGTTCCATGTAAAGCAGATCGGTAGGGTGAAATGATTGTACACCGATGGAAATTCGGTTTACGCCGTTTGATGTCCAGTTTTCCAACATTTCTTCTGAAAAATCATCCGGATTGGCTTCCAGAGTAATCTCCGCTTTTTCATCTACCCGATAGTGGATTCTGATGGCATTCATCAGGTCGGTAAATTCCTCGCGGCTGAGCATACTTGGAGTTCCTCCGCCAAAATAGATGGTTTTTATTTTTTCCTCTGCCTGTTCGCCGGCCCGCAAAGCCAACTCTTTATGCATGGCATTCACCACCCGTGTTTTCAGCGTGGTGGATGTGGAGAAGTGAAAGTCGCAATAGTTGCAAGCCTTCCGGCAGAAGGGGATATGCAGATAGAGGCCGCTCAAAAAAATTACGTTAGCGGATTCCGAGTTTGGCTTTTACAGCCTCCGTAAAATTTACAGTGTCTTCGGCAAAAGCAAATACATCGCTGAAGAAAACCGCCTCCGCACCCCTTTCGCGGGCTACCTCCCGCACCGCGTTGTTCAGTTTATCATAAATCGGTTTCATTAATTCAGTTTGTTTTGCCTCCAATGTTTTGGCCCGCTCCGTTTCTAAAGCAGATAATTCTTTCTGTAGGGCTTCCAGCCGGGATACTTCTTTGTCATAATCGGTTTTGCTCATGTTGCTGGTATTTATCCGGGTGGTAAAGGCACGTGACTCGGCCTGAAAAGCCTCTCCTTTACTTTTTATTTCCGCATCCATTGCTTTGGAAATTTCTTCCATCCTGCTGTTTAGTGTCTTCGTTTCAGGCATGGCTTCCAGGATTTCCGCAGAGTTGATAAACCCGTATTTTTGTGCCTGAAGGCCTACAAAACCCATCATACAGATAGCAAGGATAACTGACTTTTTCATGCTTTTTTAATTTGGTTCAAAATTAACAAAACACTGCACAATAGGCATGCCAAACGTTGTGTTCGCATACACTTATGATTACTTTCGCAGTATGAAACGGCATTTGTATTATTCCGTTGCGGCTGTTCTTATACTCTTGGCAGCCTGCGGAAACCGGTCAACCAATCAAAAAAACGCAAATATGATACAGGATCCCCACAGTTTTGCCCGCCCCATGGATGCGGTAATTACGCATGCGCAATTGTCTCTTTCAGTAAATTTTGAGAGAAAGATAATCAGCGGATTGGTTTCCTACGATATTCATACCGCGCCCGGTGCGGATGAAATTGTTTTGGATACACGGGATCTCCTCATTGCCAAAGTGACCTTGAATGAAGATACTCTCCCCACTCCGTTTTCCACGGGTGTGCCGGACGAGGTGCTTGGAGCGGCTCTCACCATCAAAATAAAGCCGGATACCCGGCGGGTGAACGTCCATTATCAAACCTCTCCTGATGCGGCAGCTCTTCAGTGGTTAGCACCTTCACAGACTGCGGGAGGGAAATACCCTTTTCTATTTACCCAGTCGCAGGCCATTCTTTGCCGTACCTGGATTCCCATACAGGACAGCCCCGGTATCCGGTTTACCTATGAGGCCCGTGTGCAGGTGCCATTCGGTTTTATGGCCGTAATGAGTGCAGAAAATCCATCTTTTCGCTCGGAAGATGGGGTATATTCCTTTTCTCAGAAAAAAGCAGTTCCTGCTTACCTGATGGCTATGGCAGCAGGTGATTTCGATTATTATGCTTATGATGAGCGCACGGGTGTTTATGCGGAGCCGGTGACTATGCCAGCGGCAAAATATGAGTTTGAGGAAACACGAAAGATGCTTGATGCCGCCGAGGCGCTTTATGGTCCGTACGATTGGGGCAGGTATGATATTTTGGTGCTTCCTCCTTCGTTTCCTTTCGGAGGAATGGAGAATCCCTGCGTTACTTTTGCCACTCCTTCCATCATTGCGGGCGATCGTTCGCTCAATTCACTGGTGGCTCATGAGCTGGCGCACAGCTGGAGCGGTAATCTGGTAACCAACCGCACCTGGAACGATTTCTGGCTGAATGAAGGATTTACCGTGTACTTTGAGCGGCGAATCATGGAAAGTATTTACGGACGTGATTATGCCGATATGCTTTCCGTATTGGGTTATGGAGATCTTACTGAAACCATGGCGGAAATGAAGGCATCGGGGCAGTGGGATGATACGCGCCTTAAACTGAAGTTGGAGGGCCGTGATCCGGATGACGGAATGAATGACGTGGCTTATGAAAAGGGCTATCTGCTTTTGTGCCATCTGGAAAGGGAAGTGGGAAGGCCCGCATTTGATATTTTTCTGAAGGACTGGTTCAGGGAGTTTGCTTTTAAAGGAGCCGATACCGAAGAGTTTTTGGTCTATTTGAATGAGCGGCTTATAGCCCCTGCAGGAAAAAAAGTGAGCACTGATCCCGCCAAATGGATTTATGAGCCGGGATTGCCCGATGGGCATATTTCTCCTTCCTCCGTTCGGTTGCAAAA
>JBIJBG010000154.1:0-5339 GCA_044345355.1 Flavobacteriales bacterium | reverse complement strand
AAAAGATGAAGGATATGGCATCGGCCTACATGCAGGAGGGCATTTCTGCCGTATCGCTCAGCGGAAAATCTTCGCATGAAATTCAGTTTTTTTTGAGACAGCTGCCCGATGATCTTTCAGCCGGTCGCATGGCGGAGTTGGATCAGGCTTTCCGTTTTACCGAAGGAAAAAACAGCGAGGAAACTTTTTTATGGCTGAGGCTTGCCATTTTGAACAACTATGCTGACGCATTTCCCGCATTGGAAAAGTTTCTGACTACCGTGGGCCGCCGCAAATTTGTTAAGCCGCTTTATGAGGCCATGCTTAAAAATCCGGCTACCAAAGAGATGGCTTTTTCTGTTTATGCCAAAGCCCGTCCGGGTTATCATTCGGTTACGTATAATACGGTAGACGGAATGTTGAATTGGCCTGAGTAATCTTATTTTTAGGACTATTCGGGAACGCTGACAAAAGTCATTTTTTGTTGCTTGGGTAAGGGTTATCTTCGTCACAAATAATACAAGTGTCATGAAAAAAATTATCTGCCCCGTAGATTTTTCCGACAATAGTCTGGATGCTGCCCGTTTCGCACTTCGCTTTGCCATTGCGGCTGAAGCCAAAGTCAAGTTTATTTATGTCTCCTCCGTGTTAGTTCCCACGGGTGGGCTATCTTACGGTATTTCCGTGGATACTCCTTCCTATCATCTAAAACTGCGCAAGGAAGAATTGGAAGATGCCATTAATGAACTGTATAAAGATGCCAAGCTGAAACGTGATGTAAAAATGTCGATTTGCGAAGCGGTGGATTATGCTTCTTTAGTTCATGGTATTACTGAAACTGCCGAAAAATTTAAAGCTGATTTGATCATTATGGGTACACGGGGTGCTGCCGGCCTTAAGCGTATTTTTATGGGCAGCGTTACCGCATCCGTGTTGGAAAATGCAACCTGCCCGGTGATGGCTGTACCGCCCCGCTTCAGCGCCAAATTTATCCGCAAGGTGGGTATGGCTACCGAGCTTACCGACATTAAGAAAGAAGTGAAGAGAGCCGTGGAATTTGTAAAAATATTCGGTGCTAAGTTGGATATATTCCATATTGGAACTGACCAACCTAAGGATACCCCAAAAATGATGGAAGAATTGAAGGAAAAAACGGGATATGCTGAGATTACTTACAGTGAGGTAATTCCAAAATATGAGGGTGATATTACCGGCGGTCTGAATCAGTATGCCGCAAAACAGAAACCCGATGTACTTATCATGTTTTATACAAAACGAAATTGGTTTGACAAACTCACCCAAATCAGCCGTACTAAGGAAATGTTCTTTCATGCGGATACGGCCGTTTTATCGTTCCGCAGAGAAAAGAAAAAGAAGTAAAACAAACTTCGTTTTTAAGGGAGATGGGCTGGCTCTGTGGAGTCAGCCCATTTTTTTGCTCTTTTCATGCTGCTGATTTTCAAAAAAAAAGGCGGACTCTTTAAGAGTCCGCCTTTTTTTGCAGATGTAGAATTCTAGTAAAATTTATACCTCATATCGCGCAATTCCATGGCGCTGTTTAGGGCTTCCAGGGATTCAGTGGCGGCGCGTTGACCCAGCATGCGGCTCATGTCCGTTTTTTGTTGGGGACCTGCGGGAGGCACCGGGCCTTTGTTGATGGCGTCAACCACTACCATGTACACTCCGTTCATCCCTTTAAAAGGACCGATGAGTTTTCCCTGAGAGCCTCCTGATGCTGCTCCCGTGAGGGCGGGTTCATAACCTGCTCCCGAAACGGCATAGGAGCCGAAAGTGACATCAGTGGCCGGGGTTACCTGTTTTTTTATCGCTGCGGCAACTTGATCTATGTTGCCGGATGTAGCTGCTTTTTTCATTTCTTCCATGAACTGAGTCGCTTTTTTGTCGCGGATGGCAACTGGGCGGAGGTCTTCCTTCACTTCCTCAAATTTGGGTATACCTGCGCTGCGCGATTTGGTTACGATGGCTACCACATATTGATTTCCGAATTGCTCAATGGCCGAAACTGTTCCTACGTTCTTTTCAAAGGCCCAACGAACCAGGCTTCGGCTTTCGGGTATACCCATTACCGTTTTTGCGTTTTCGCGGAGGAAGTTATCTTCCCGAACCACAAATTGACCGGACTTGGCCGCTTTGTCGAAATCTTCCACCGTTTTATTTTTTAGGGCAAAGTCAGAGGCGGCAGAGTAGGCAGCACCGCCGGTTTGTTCACTCGGTTTGATTTCACGGGAAACAAAGGCCGTAAGTACTTTGCGTACGGGAGCTGATTTTTCCTCCGTGCGAATGATGGCAAACGCATCTCCTGTTTCAGCCATGCGAACTTCACCGATTTTACCGGTGTAGGCGGTATCCACTATCGGATTTACTCCGGCCACTTCATAGGCTACCCAACCGATATTTCCGGAATCTTTTGCCGTAGTGGGGTCTTGACTGAGAGAAACTGCCAATGCTTTGAAGTCTGCTCCCGCTTTGATTACGGAAAGTATGCTATCTGCTTTTTCTTTAACGCCCTTAACTTCTCCATTTTGGCCACTTTTGGCCAGAAGAATCGCTCTAAATTTTACGCTGTCCGGACTGGTCATTTCTTTCATTTTCTTCGCCATCACATAGGAACCGCCGTCAAGATAAGGTCCGAAAACTGCTCCGTCCGGGATACGAAAGAGAACGCTGTCCGCCGGCTTGCTGAGTTTTTCTTTGCGGAAATACCGTGGTTCGTTTTGTTGGTCTGAATTGGAAAATACAAAGGAAGTATCGTCATCGGTAGTTTCAAATTCAGCTTTAAGTGCGGTGATTTGCCCGAGCAAATCGGCACTGTCCGAGGCAGTAGGTATTACCGTGAATAAGGCAAACCGTAAACCGCGAACGGCAAAATCGGAGCGAAACCGGTTTTTATTTTCTTCATAGGCTTTTTTCAAATCGGAGTCTGTAACGTCTACCGTACTGTCAGCCACCTCGGCATAGGCTTTTCCCACAAAGCGGATGTTGAAACGGTCTCCGCTTTCTGCATACTGGCGGGCGATTTCTTTATCGGTAACGTAAAGTCCTTTTTCAATAAGGGTCAGGTATTTGGTTCTCAGGCGGTCTTTTTCCACCATGGATTCGATATTTGACCATTGGGCGCGACGCATTTTCCAATCGGCCATCTGCTCTTCGGTTACCCCCGCCTCATCACTGATGTAGGAGAGGAAGTTTTGCAGTTGGTCGGCCATGAATTCACCGTTGTCGGGATTGGTAAACTGCTGCCTGATGTAGGGGTGAATATACCGTCCGCCAATCATGTCTTTCAATTCGTCCTGGCCCACACGCACGCCGGCTCCATCGTAAGCTTCGTTCAGGATATACTGATCGATGAATTCCTGCCAGGTTTCGTCCAAAAGGCCATCACGGGTTTGGTCATCTATGGAAGAACCGCCGGTCATTTGCAGATAGAACGCTTCTTTTTGTTTGAGGCGTAGGTCAAACTCATCAATCTTGATGGATTTTCCATTCATCATTCCCACCGTGGTGCGGTCTCCGCTGAACAAATAACCTGCACTGGAAAGTAAATCGCCCAGAATAAAGGCCAAAATCGCGACTCCTACGAAAATCACGAGGAGTACGCCCATTTTGTTACGAATTTTGCCGATTACAGCCATAACTCAATTTTGTCTTTTTTATCAAGGGTGCGAAGATAATAATTTAACCTGTAATGGTAAATCGGTCAGCAACTAAAAACGGCATTTTGGCCGGATTTCTTTCGGAAAGGCCGGGTTATTCCGAACGTAGTTTCAATTTTACCTCGTCAATTTTACCTCCCGTCCTGGCCAAAATCTGTATTTCGAAATCGCCCAACTGCAACACTTCGTTTTCTTCCGGCAAGCTTTCATATTCATAGGTTATAAAGCCCGCCAGGGTATTGTAATCTTCGGTTTCGGGTATTCTTAATTTGTATTTTTCGTTCAAGTATTTCACTTCCAGGCGCCCCGAAAAACGGTATTCATTTTTGGCGAGAACCTCTTCCGTCAGCTCTTCAGAGTCATGCTCATCCTCAATTTCTCCGAAAATTTCTTCCATTACATCCTCAATCGTCAGAATGCCGGCCGTGCCGCCGAATTCATTAACCACGAGTGCCATACTTTTCCGCTTTCCGATGAATTGACTAAGCAGTTCCTTTACCTGCATGGATTCCGGAACGATGAGCGGTGCAATCATGACTGTGCGTATATCGGTCGGTTTTTTGAACAAGGCAAACAGATGAACATACCCGATGATATTGTCCAGATCTTCCTCGTAAACTAAAATTTTTGACAATCCGGTTGCCACAAATTTTTGCCTTAGATTTTCTATCGAGGTACTTATTTCCACCGCCTCAATTTCGGTGCGGTGCACCATGCAGTCCCGAACCCGAGTATGCTCAAATTCGAGGGCATTTTTCATGATGATGAATTCATGATCGATATCCTCGTTTGCCCTGGCCGAGTCATCGGTGGCTTCGCGGAGCAGGTTGTTCAGGTCTGGCCTTCCGAAAACGGGTTGCTCCGTGCCCGGCGTATATCCGGGAATGATGCGCAGAATACTTTCCGAAATCCAGGCGGCTACTTTTCCTACGGGAAATAATAGCCAATAAAAAAGGATGGCCGGTATGGCAAATACATTGAGTACTTTGTTTGGGTTGATTCGGAACAGGCTTTTGGGAAGGTATTCTCCCGTAACCAAAATGACTGCCGTGGAAGCCAGTGTCTGCAGCAGGGTAATCGTTTCTTCAGATTCTTCTTTCTGCCAGCCGAATTGAATGTTTAAAAAATGTTCCAAAGGAGCCTGGAGCAGGTTGGCAAAAAAGATACCGTACAAGACAAGCACAATATTGTTGCCGATAAGCAAGGCTCCTATAAAAGAGGACGGGTTGGAGGCGAAAAATGAATTTATACGACCCGGCAGGCTTCCCTGTTTTTTGTCAAGTTCGATTTTCAGTCGGTTGGCGGAAACAAAAGCGATTTCCATACCTGAGAAAAAGGCGGAAAGCAACACGGTGATACCGATATAGAGAAGGATTTCTCCCTGATTCATGAGCATTGGTCGTTTACAAAGGAAATCATTTTTTTGCCTCACCGGCTTTTCTGAAGCCGACATATCTGCGTAGGGTAAGGAAAACGGCTAATCCAAAGGCAATCAGGTAGACCCATCCTTTTTCGATTCCTGCCGTTTTGATTTCATACACGGCAATAATCAGGGCAAACAATGAAAGTACGGACCAGGCTATGGTGGAAATTAGCAGATACTTTTTCATAAAGTCATGGATTTTCCTCAGAAATGTAAAAATTACCCTGTGGTTTGATGATTTTATATCGGGTGAAAGTTTCGTT
>JBIJBG010000180.1:0-4794 GCA_044345355.1 Flavobacteriales bacterium | reverse complement strand
AAGAAACGCGCCAGCTGTCGCCGAACAGGTTTTCGGCTGTTTCTTCCGGGTATCTGAATGCGCTCCATCGGTTCATGCTGAAGTCGGCATTAATCAGCCAAAAGTTGGGTTGACCGAAGGAAATACCCGCTCCGAAAGAACTCGGCAGCCGCAAACGTACTTTTTGCTTTTGGGCCAGGGTATCCTCCGCGTAATATTGATCGAAAAGCTCACCGGTGAAGTAGCGGGCATAGGAAGTCCGTCTGGCTGACATGTTTTTGCCCAAAACGTAAGTGGCTCCCAAGGTAAGCCTGTATTTTTTCTTAATGACAGATTCATACTGGGCGCCGAAATCCATTCCGAAATCGGCTATCCGAAGTCCGGATACTTTTTGCACGTTGCTACTCCCGAACCCGGAAGGAAAGAAGCTCGTTTTCAGGCTTTCTATGTTTCCTATGTAGAAGTAGGCGTTGAATCCGATGCTTAGTCCTTTGACAGGCCGGCCTCCGAAGCCAAGAAATACACGGTCCGTTCCGCCGCGTCCTTCATAGCTGTAGCGGATGTCCACGGTGTCCGGCTCGGCGATGAGTTGCTCGCTTGTACCGAATTTGTAACCCACGTTGGAAAAGGGCTGATACCCGAAACACATGCCCAGCCGATCTTTAAGAATGGGTATACCCAGCGCAATCTGGTTGAAAAAAGCCAGGTTAGCCCTGCGGAACTGATCATTACGTTTTCCGGTGAGTGACTGAGTTTCAAATCCGAATTGCAGCTGTACATTATCGAAGGCGGAGTAGGAGGCGGGATTATAAAAGTTGATATAGCTGTTGGTTCTTACGGCGTGGTATCCGCCACCCATGGAAGCCAGAGGAACCACTGGGTTTGCAACGGGCAGACCCACACCCAGTTGAGAATATGGATTAAAGGTTCCCTGTTGGCTTCGCACGGAAACAATCCCGAGAAGGAGAAAGCCTATGTTAAACAGACCTTTATAAAATATTCGGGAGTTTTTTTGCATGGTGTTTTTTTGTTTCGGCCAATCCGATCAACACTAAATTTTGGGCCACAAATATGGCGTTTTTCAGTCTGCCTTCAAAAAAAGAGGCATCTCCTCCCGTTAAAAGAACATTAATTTGACCCATTTTATCTTCGTATCGTCTGATGATTCCTTCAACTTCGGCCAGTATTCCCAGAAGTACTCCCGCATGAAGGCTTTCCGGTGTTGTTCTTCCGCCCGTAAAGTCAGGAAATTGGTCCGGAATGCCCATTAACGGAAGTTTGGCGGTAAAAGTATGCAGCGCCTGGTAGCGCATATTTACTCCCGGTGAAATGGCTCCACCCTGAAAAACACCTCCTTTTTCCACAAAATCGATTTTTAGACAGGTGCCTAAATCCACAATCAGATTGTTTTGCCCGGGGAAAAGAGCATGAGCGCCTACCGCAGCCGCAAATCGGTCGGGGCCTAACGTTTCGGGTGTCAGGTAGTCAGATTCTAACGGAGATGGTAACAGCGGACTGAAAGCAGTCAGGCCGAAATCGTTTTCCCAACCGTTTCTAAGTTCATCAGTCAGATTTCCTACCGATGAATAAAATCCGCCTTGGATCGAAAAGCGGGTTTTCAGGCTTGGGGCCAGGGAGGATAAACCGGCCGTATTTTCGGTAAATTCGAATACAGGTTCGAATGTTTCGGCGGTCACCATGCCTTTTATGGCCGTATTTCCGTGATCAATGAATAAAAAGTGCGGCAAGACGGATAGATAATGTAGGTCAAATATACATTCCTGAAAAATCCTACGCTTCGGTTTGTCGCTTTTTATTGGCTCAGATTGGAATAAATAACCGCTTAGCAATATTTTTTACCTCAAAATTTTGTGATACCCGAATCCGTTTTATCTTTGCATTCCCGATTGAAAGTTGGTCAGGTAGCTCAGTCGGTAGAGCAAAGGACTGAAAATCCTTGTGTCGCCGGTTCGATTCCGGCCCTGACCACTGGAAAAAGGCTGTTGCAAAACAGCCTTTTTTTATTTTCTTTGTTTGTATGAAAAGGTCATTGGATGCTGATTTCTTTCATCAGGTGTATCAGGTGGTCAGGCTTATTCCTCATGGCCGTGTAACCAGTTATGGGGCCATTGCAGCGTATTTAGGGAGTGCTCGATCTGCACGCATGGTAGGCTGGGCTATGAATGCTTCTCATATTTCTGCACCCGATTTACCCGCTCATCGGGTAGTAAACCGAAGCGGGTTGCTTACCGGTAAGCATTTTTTCAGCGGAGTATCCATGGCGGAAAGGCTGCAAAATGAGGGAATTGAAATAATCGATGATCAGATAGTACGCTTTGAACAAGTTTTTTGGAATCCTTCGGAGGAATTGTTCATAGAATAGAGCTACTTTTTTGCATGAAGGCTTTAGGGTGCCTCAATGGAATTTATTGAATTACTTCACATCGCCAGGATTGATAATAATATTTACCCGCCGGAACGTTATTTTCCTTAATCCAAAGCCGGTCACAGGTTTCAAGGGTATCAATGTAAATCGTGTCATTGGGAAATGAGGGGCTGTTTGGTCCGTTGATTTGCTCCAGGCGGCATACCTGGCAATTTTTCCCGCATGAAAAGCTGATTACAGCCAAAACAAAAAGCAGTGCTATTCCGTTTCTAGATTTTATGTGATGGGTTTTATTCATCGTTTACCTTTGTCAAATAAACAAAAAAGAAACATGTCCCAGCCGATTACCCAGGATGCTTTTATAGCTGCATTAAAAACCGTAGTGGATCCGGTTGCCAAAGAAGATATTATTTCATCGGGGAAGGTGCGTTTTTTTGAAATTCTGGATCGGACCATAAATCTGGAAATTGAAGTTCTCAGCCCGGCCCTTCACGTAAAAAAGAAAGTGGAAAACGGTGTTCGGGAAGCATTGTCGAAGGCTTTTGGTAATGACATTTCGGTAAATATAACGTTAACGGTTAACGTAACCACTCGCCGGCCTGCCGGCACGGCCATTCTTCCGGGAGTAAAGAATATCATTGCCGTGGCTTCGGGCAAAGGTGGCGTAGGCAAGAGTACCATTTCTGCCAATCTGGCCGTGGCATTGGCCAAAACGGGCGCTAAAGTGGGTTTGATTGATGCCGATATTTACGGTCCCTCCCTGCCTATTCTCTTTAACGTGGAAAACCGCCGGCCCGATTTGAGGAAAATTGATGACAAGAATCTTATCGTTCCCATAGAAAGTTACGGAGTAAAGCTGCTTTCCATCGGATTTTTTGCCGATGTAGCTCAGGCAGTGGTTTGGAGAGGTCCCATGGCATCAAAAGCCCTGAAGCAGATGTTCATAGATGCCCATTGGGGTGAATTGGACTATCTGCTTATTGACCTGCCGCCGGGTACGGGAGATATCCACCTCACTTTGGTGCAATCGGTTCCCGTGACCGGGGCATTGGTGGTCTCCACTCCCCAAAAGGTGGCTTTGGCCGATGCGCGCAAAGGGGTTTCCATGTTTACTTTACCTGCCGTAAATGTGCCTGTACTCGGCCTGGTGGAAAATATGGCTTATTTTACTCCTGCAGAATTACCCGATTACAGGTATTATATTTTTGGTCGTGATGGAGTGAAAAAGTTGAGTGAACAACTGGATGTGCCATTTTTGGGAGAAATACCACTTGTTCAAAGTATACGGGAAGGCGCGGATGAAGGCGTACCCGTAGTTTGTGATGAGGAAAATCCGGCTTCCCGGGCATTTATGGAATTGGCCGATCAGCTTATCCGCCGGGTGAACGAACGCAATCTGGAGGCACCTCCCACGCAAGTGTCCGAAGTAACCCGATTTTAATACATTTGTGGAGATGCAAGAAATATCCTCATCGGTGAAAGCGGCGGTGGAAAAGGCTTTAGAAGATATACGCCCTTTTCTGAATAATGACGGGGGCGATATCACACTGGTTGATATCACTCCGGACTGGGTGGTGAGGGTACGCCTTCATGGCTCCTGTCGTGAATGCAGCATGAAATTGATGACCATGCGTGCCGGTATTTTGGAGGCGGTACGCAAAAGCATTCCCGAGGTGAAGGATGTGCAGGAGTTTCACTCGTAAAAATTGTAACTCAGGTCTATAAAAACCAGGTAATTATTTTGGCCGTCGTTTCTTAGAACTACCCTCAACAGGGATTTTTTATCAGCCAAGCGGTAGGGATAAACAGACTCTTCTCCTTTGTCAATATTGAATTTATCAAAAATGGAGGATTCATCATAGGGTGATTCTGCCGTTTCCGGATAACAGGAATCCAAGAAAAGGGTAATCATGTCAAACGTTTCTTTGGCGGCATCAAAATTATTTTGATAAAAAAAATAGTATTCCGCGGAAGCGCCTTTCAGGGTATCTCCCGCATACAGGTGAATGATTCTGCCCGAAGCCGGCGAAGAGGATAATGAGAGGGTGGAAGCATATATGCGGTACTGATTCATACCGTCGGGGAAAATGCCCACAGAATCTCCTTTGATGGATAGAAAATTTTCGGCTAATCCTTCACCCAAAGTAGCCATTTCCCCACAAAAACCGGCTGCCGCCGAATCGGCATAAAACCTACGGTAAAACAACCTGTTTTTTTTCTGCAGATCCACTTCTAAAGCGATGGCCCTGCTCATGGCATCTTCCAGTGTTTTTAATGCGGTTTCGCTTCTTTTTTCCTTGCTTAAGGTTGATTTTTCTGAATAAAGTACATTGATTTTCGGAAATATCTTTTTCCCTATTTTATTAATTTCTTGGAGTAATTTCAGATTTGCATTTTTGGAAAAAAGTTCGTCGCGGTAAGGTGAAATT
>JBIJBG010000253.1:0-3212 GCA_044345355.1 Flavobacteriales bacterium | reverse complement strand
CGCTTCCTCGAGAACGGCTTTTCCTTTCGTTTTTACTTCCTCAAACGATTCGGATTCGCTCAGGCTTGTTTTGTAAGTGGAGTAGCTCGTAATTACCGGTTTTAATACTGAATTCAGGCTGTTCAGGTAAGCATCCATTTGGGGCCGCGGATCGGTCTGTGCTGAAATTGTCTGTGATAAGACAAGAATAGGCAGCAAGAAAAAAAGAACTGATTTTTTCATAAACGAGACAGGAAGTTCAACCCCTTTTGAAAAGAACAAAAAGAATATATGTTACCTGCGCACGGCAAGCTTTTGGGTCTTGGTACCTAAATCGGTCTGCAGCACCAATTGGTAGATTCCTGCGGGAAGGTCACTTACATCGGTGTAATAGCGGTTGTCTAATCCTGCCCTTATTTTTCCGCGGAAAATATCCCGGATAATCCGTCCGTGCATGTCCGCCATGTAGAGTCTGGCATCCAAGTCGGTAAGTGTATGAATGGGAATGCAGGTGATTCCTGCGGAGGGATTCGGGAATGCGGGTTTTTGAAAAACATCTTCACCAAATACCAGACCTGCATTCACATCCGACAGAACTGTAAATGACCATCGGCCCTCGGGGGCTGCAATGGGCCTAACCTGCGACTTGCCGGAAACCGAAACGGCAGAAATGTAATACCAGATTTTTGTTCCCGCAGGCTGAGCCGGAATAGGAGCAGACCAGGTATGGTTCACCGGGTCGGAAAGATTCATGAACACAGTTTGGAATGGCTGCAGCGTGTCCGTGGTGTAATACAGATTTGCCGATTGAATGCCCGAGCGGTGGTTGATGTAGGCGTTCACCAGATACTGACCCGCAGTCTGATAGGTATCAGGAAGCCGCTGATGCGAAATAAGCAGGGGGTCTTCAACGCCTCCCGAGTGGGTGATACAATGGATGGCTCCGCTTTGGGAAATGATGTTTGCATTTTGGTTGTCGCAATCGATAGGCACGATGGTGTACCCCGGAAGGGCTTCCTTGTAAATGCGTATGGCAATCGTGTCAAATTCTTCCCGATAGGAGGGGAAAATGAGCGTTTTATTTACAAAAACGCTATTGGTGTAAGTGCGGTAAGCACCTCCGTTGCTCGGCCAAAGTCCTCCTGTGGATGGAGGGACCGGAATGCGGATTACCTTATAGGGCGTGCCGAAAACGCTGTTGTAATTATCCAATACATAAAGCAGATTGGCTTCAATCTGCGGACCGTCAGAAATGCCATCGGGATATTCGCTCACCAGAAGGGTTTCCTCGTCCAGCAGTTTCATGTGCATGTCGATATGGTGAATGCCATCGTAAGGGAGAATCGGCATTTTAATGAACCGGGAAATGCCCATAAACTCTTCCATAATTTGGTTTATCTGCGCTTCGGTTTTAACTGATACATTGTATGGATTTCCCGGTTGATTTTCTTCCAGAATCAATTCAGAGGCAAAGGCGGTTCCGAAACCGTCGCTCATAAAATTTCCTCCCGTATTCACCAAATCAGAAGGGGCCGAATAGGTTTGATAAAAAGGCACACCCAATGCCGCGGCATCATACTCGGGAATGGCATCGTCCAACGGTCGGGGCCTGTTGTAAATCCAGTCAACGAGCAGCATGGAATCTACATCGTTTTTGTACACGGTATTTCCTCCGTAATCCCGCATCCAGATGGAGTTGGATCCGGCGATGATATATTTGACATTGCTCAGCGGAACGCCCGCTCCGTTCAGGTAATTTTTTACCTGAACGGAATCATCACAATGGATGTACACCTTACTTTCCGCGCGTGCGGCTCTCACAATTTCCGCCAGAATAGGGGGAAAACTGCGCCAGGTAATGAATAAGGCCCGAATCTCTTCCCATTCCGCCATCGTGCGAAGATTTCCGCCCGGAGGAGTAGTAATTCCGGCACGGGAATTTCCGGCAATTTCTTGAATATAAGCCGGCATGGCTCCAAGTTCTCCGGGTGCAAAACCGACAGGCAGGCTTTGAGCAAATGCCTGTTGTAAAATGCATAAAACGGTCAAAAAGGAAATGAACTTTTTCATATCAGGTAGCGAATAAATCCAGCGCAAGGTACTTTTTTTGACCAAACTTAACCATTGTGTCATACATTTGGATTTATGTTTATTCAACGAACTTTTTGGGTCTGGATTTGGGCTACATGCATTTTGTTTCTCTGTTTGCTTCCCGGGGAGGAAGTTCCTGACGGCTACTTGAGTCATGTAGATAAAATTTTTCACACGCTTTCTTTTATGCTGCTGGTTTTTTTGATGATTCCTTCATTCATCAGGCAATATACGTTTCGATGGCTTCGTTTTCATGCAGTGAAGTTTTCATTTGGTTTTTCCGTTTTTTTTGGAGGGGCAATTGAACTTTTGCAGCAAACGGGTGTATCAAATCGAAATGCCGAATGGACAGACTGGCTTTTTGACGTAGCAGGCAGTATCCTGGGAATAGCCATCTTTTATTTGGTGTATGGATTTGGTCACACAAAAAACGAACGTTATGAAAAGTACAGATGAAACTAAAGGCACAACCCGATTTCGGAGCATGTTCGGTTTGTCCGTGGCTCTCTCGTTAACACTCCTTGCATTTGAATGGAGTATGACTACCTCCCTTTCGGAAGAAATTCCGGGTCAGTCTTCGGACCTGGTTTTTAAAGACATTCCCGCCATTGATTTAAGTCGGTTGGAAAAGCCGGCGGTTCAACCCCGGGTGATGACACAAGCCAAGGTAAGGGATGATTTCCGCATTGTGGAGCAGAAAGAACGGGAGGGAAGGGAGACAGATCGTGATGAAGACGGGGACACTGGCATGGTGGAGCTGCCTTTTGTTGAAACCGAAGGAGAAGAGGCGGAGAATCTTCCTGAAAATTTACGCTACGCGGAAGTGATGCCGGTGTTCGGCAACTGCGGAAATACAACGGATGAAGATTTACGTGCCGCCTGCTCTGAACGTAATCTTTCCGAATACCTCAGGAAGCATCTTGAATTTCCCGAAGCTCCCCGAAAAGCAGGATTCGAAGGTACCGTGTTTGTTAAATTTATCATTGACGAACAGGGTGATATCACCGATGTTGAAATACTTCGGGGGGTGCACAGGGAATTGGACATGGAGGCCTTGCGGGTGGTGAAAGCCATGCCCAGATGGCTTCCCGGCAAACAGGGCGCCAAGCCTGTCCGAATAATTTATCAATTAGGAATCTCTT
>JBIJBG010000246.1:0-3355 GCA_044345355.1 Flavobacteriales bacterium | reverse complement strand
TCATACAACGAATTTAATTCAAACAAAAGCCAAGATGACCGGTGTCGTCTTGGCTTTTTTCTTTTCCGGATATTTCGGCTTTGATTATTTTCGGTTGGAAAATCAAGAAAAATCGGAAAAAAAAACCATCTACCTGCTGTCTCCCGATGAATCGGCAAAATTGCGAAACGGGGACATCATCATGAGAAAAGGGGAAGGTTTTGTGAGCGGGATCATTAATGACCTTTTCAATACGGGATATAATTTATCCCATTGCGGAATCGTGTTGGTAGAAAACGATTCGGTGAAAGTTATTCACACGGTAAGCAGCGAGCTATCCAAAATAGATGGCGTGCAGACAGAGCCCCTTAAAAAGTTTGTAAAAGAAAGTGTTCTGAACACATTGATGGTGGTGCGATACAAAGCCGATCAAGAAATCGGTACGCAGATTGCATCTGCCTCTAAAGTTTATCTGACCCCGGAACGCCACAAGGCCTTCGATCATAAATTTGATTTGGCGGATAGTACGAAATTCTACTGCACAGAATTAATCCATTACGCCTTTTTAGATGTGTTTGGTAAAGATATGTTTCCGGAAAGACTGCAATCCGATCATCCCAATTTCTTAGGCTTAGATGCCTTTTTAGACACTACCAGGTTTGAAATCATTCTAAACCATCAGATGCAAAACAAGAAATCCGTTACTACTAAATAAAGCGCAGATGTTTCACCGATTCGCCTGAATCACGCAACTCCGCCAATGCATCAATGCCTATCTCCAAATGACGTTCAGCAAAATTTTGGGTAACCCGGCGATCGCTTTCTTCCGTTTTTACCCCCTCCGGATGCATCGGATTATCCGAAACCAACAGTAAGGCTCCCCTTGGAATACCGTTGGCAAAACCTACTGTAAAAATCGTTGCCGTTTCCATATCAATTCCCATGGCACGGATTTGAACCAAATAGTCCTTAAATGCATCATCATGCTCCCAAACACGTCGGTTGGTGGTATAAACCGTCCCGGTCCAATAATCCTGGTCATACTTTTTGATAGTAGCGGAAACGGCCATCTGCAGACGAAATGATGGGAGTGCAGGCACCTCTTCGGGCATATAGTCCGATCCGGTTCCTTCACCCCTGATGGCAGCAATCGGCAAAATCAGATCACCCAATTTATTATTCTCTTTCAAACCGCCGCACTTGCCTAAAAAAAGGACCGCCTTGGGCTGTATCGCACTCAGCAGATCCATGATGGTTGCCGCCATCGCACTACCCATACCGAAATTAATAATCGTCATATTTTCGGCCGATGCACAAGGCATTGCCTTTTCCCCCTTACCGACCACAGGAACACCAAATTTATCCGCAAAACGGTCTACGTAATTTTGGAAATTGGTGAGTAATATGTATTGCCCGAATTCACTTACCTGCATGCCGGTGTACCTGGGAAGCCAATTGTTTACAATCTCCTCTTTCGTCTTCATAAAACAACATTTTAAGGCTAAGGTAGAATATCCGACTGTATTTGTACTTTCGGCACATGCTAATTTTATTTAGAACTACGCTGCTGCTATATTTTCTGCTCATTTGGCAGATTGCCTATAACCAGAATATTCAGATGGTTATTGAAAAAAATCGACTGATTTTTTTAGATACTGAATTGCCTTCCTTTCAATTTTCCTGTAATCTGGATAAACAACTTAAAGCATCATTGAACTACGAAAAAATAAAAGAGAAATACGCTACACGGCATATCAAACGATATGCACTGGCGCAATATACCGGCCTGGAAGACTCAATCGATTTAACCAAAGCCGACCTGTTTCGCGGCAGGTTATCGGGCAAGTCATCTGCACCCGTCCTTTTTGATCTGAAACGAACCGATGCGGGAGACGGATTCCTGAACCTACTGATCGACTTTCCGGATTTGTCGATAAACGAAATCCGGCTTACGTTTGACCTTCATGGGAATCCGTCCATTTTCGGAGGGGGAGAACAATTCTCCCATTATCGCCTGAATGGGCATAAAATTTCTTTTTCTGTTGAAGAACAGGGTATCGGGCGCGGTGACCAGCCCCTTACCTTTTTTGTCAATTTGGCTGCAGGCGCTGGCGGAGATGCATTCACCACCTATTACCCCATCCCGCTGCTGATTCTTTCCAATGGTTTGATTTTCAGGATAGAAAATAAAGTACCTTGTGAAGTTGACCTTAGAACAAAAGGAAAAATCACCTTCATCAGCCGAGGAAATAACCTGAACTTAGTCATAGGGAAACGTAACGATTTTCCCTCTGCGGTAAGGGCATCCAACAGGCAGCTGAAAACAAACCCCAAGCTCATTCCTTCAGCAGCGGGAACCATTATGGGACTTCAAGGCGGGTTTAAACGTGTACTGCCGATTGTCTATCAATCGGTACAGGCAGGAAACCCGATTTCGGCATTGTGGATTCAGGACTGGTGCGGTAAAAGAATAACCCGGTTCGGATCTCAGCTTTGGTGGACATGGAACACAGATACCCTCCTTTACCCAAAACTCAAAGAGACCTCGGACTCCCTTTACAGGCAGGGAATATCCGTCTGGGGATATATCAACCCTTACTTAGCGGACACGGGGGCACTTTTTCACGAATTCCGGACAAAAGGATATTTAATAAAAAACAAACAAGGTAAACCCTATGAACAGAAAATGCCCGGTTTCCCTTTTTATACCGTAGACCTATCAAACCCGGGAGCCAGAGAACGGATGAAGAAACTTATCAAAAAAAACATGATTGATGCAGGCCTGCGCGGATGGATGGCTGATTTCGGAGAATGGCTACCCCACGACTGTATACTCTACGACGGCTCCCCGGCAGAAGAATACCATAACCGGTTCCCGGAAGAATGGGCCAAAATAAACCGGGAAGCCATTCAAGAGATGGGAAAGGAAAATGAAGTTACCTTTTTTTGTCGCTCGGGATACACGGAATCCGCTAAATATGCACCGATGTTCTGGATGGGTGACCAAACGGTAAACTTTGGCCGTCATGATGGGCTTCCCTCCACCTTAATAGCTTTATTATCCTCATCCATCAGCGGTATTCCCATAAACCATAGCGACATCGGAGGTTATACGTCCAACACTTTCCCGATTGTAAAATCCGTACGAAAAAAGAATGTCCTCAAAAAATGGATGGAAATGAACGCATTTACACCTGTTTTCAGAACCCATGAAGGATTAAAAGCCGATGAAAATATACAGGTATATGACTCAGAGGAGTTAGTCAGGTTCTTTGCCCAAATGGGAAAAGTCCACGGCATATTATCCGCTTATTTCAATGAATTATTGAAAGAATTTATAAAAACGGGAGCCCCGCTCATCCGGCCGATAAATTAT
>JBIJBG010000245.1:0-3363 GCA_044345355.1 Flavobacteriales bacterium | reverse complement strand
AGGTTTTTATCACCTGTTTTTACGATTTTGCCATTATACAACACGTGTACAAAATCCGGTACGATATAATCGAGCAAGCGCTGATAGTGAGTAATCACGATGTAGGCATTCTGCGCGGTGCGAAGCTTGTTAACACCCTCGGCCACGATGCGTAAGGCGTCAATGTCAAGCCCTGAATCGGTTTCATCCAAAATAGACAATCGGGGCTCCAGCATGGCCATCTGGTAGATTTCATTCCGCTTTTTTTCACCCCCCGAAAAGCCTTCATTCACGGATCTTCCGGTAAGTTTTTTATCCAATTCCACCAGCGCCTGTTTTTCCTTGCTAAGTTTAAGAAAATCTTTGGCATCTAAAGCCTCTAATCCTCTGTATCGGCGTATTTCATTTACCGCGGTACGCATGAAATTGGTCATGCTTACGCCGGGAATTTCCACGGGATATTGGAATGCGAGAAACAAGCCTTCTCCGGCCCGTTCCTCGGGAGCAAGTTCACTCAGGTTTTTGCCGTTGAATAGTATTTCGCCCTCCGTAATTTCATACTCATCTTTGCCGGCCAAGACGGCCGATAAGGTACTTTTTCCCGAACCATTCGGACCCATAATGGCGTGAATTTCACCGGGTTTAACGTCCAGATTGATTCCCTTCAGGATTTCTTTGTCGCCTATTCGGGCGTGGAGGTTGGTTATTTGTAACATTGTTTTATGTATCAAGTATCAGGTATCAAGATGTTTTATCCTACGCTTCCTTCCAGTGAGATGCTGAGCAGTTTTTGGGCTTCTACCGCAAACTCCATGGGCAGTTGATTGAATACTTCTTTGCAATATCCGTTTACGATCAAGCCCACTGCTTTTTCGGTATTGATGCCGCGTTGGTTGAGATAAAAAATCTGGTCTTCGGCTATTTTGGAAGTAGTGGCTTCATGTTCTACCACGCCCTTCGGATGGTCGCATTCGATATACGGAAAGGTATGTGCTCCGCACCGGTCTCCGATGAGCAGCGAATCGCATTGCGAAAAATTTCTGGCGCCCGCGGCCTCCCGCCCAATTTTTACCAGACCCCGGTAGCTGTTGTTGCTTTTTCCGGCGCTGATGCCTTTGGACACGATTGTGCTGCGTGTGTTCTTGCCCAGATGAATCATCTTGGTGCCGGTATCCGCCTGCTGGAAGTGATTGGTGAGCGCCACGCTGTAAAACTCACCTACGGAATTATCGCCTTTTAAAATGACCGATGGATACTTCCAGGTGATGGCAGAACCTGTTTCTACCTGGGTCCAGGCAATTTTGCTGTTATCGCCTTTGCAGATTCCACGCTTGGTTACAAAGTTGTAAATGCCGCCTTTTCCCTCTTTATCGCCCGGATACCAGTTTTGTACGGTACTGTATTTGATTTCGGCATTTTTCATGGCTACCAGTTCCACCACGGCTGCGTGTAATTGGTTTTCATCGCGCATGGGTGCGGTGCAACCTTCCAAATAGCTTACATAGCTTCCTTCATCCGCAATGATGAGCGTGCGCTCAAATTGTCCCGTATTCATGGCGTTGATGCGGAAGTAGGTGGATAATTCCATCGGGCAACGGACTCCCTTGGGAATGTAAACGAATGAGCCGTCGCTGAATACGGCGGAATTTAATGCTGCGTAATAGTTGTCAGTAACGGGCACTACCGAGCCGATGTATTGTTTTACCAATTCGGGATGTTCTTTCAGGGCTTCGCTGACGGAGCAGAACAGAATACCTTCTTCGGCCAGTTTTTCGCGAAAGGTGGTTTTTACTGACACGCTGTCGATTACGGCATCCACGGCCACCCCGGCCAATACTTTTTGTTCTTCCAGCGAGATCCCCAATTTTTTAAACGTTTCGAGCAATTCCGGATCTACTTCGTCTAAGCTGTTATATTTCGGTGCATTTTTCGGAGCGGCATAGTAAATGATGTCCTTAAAATCAATTTGGGGATAGTGCACATGAGCCCAGTCGGGTTCCTTCATCTGCTGCCATTTGCGGAAAGCCTTTAAACGCCATTCCAACATCCATTCAGGTTCTTCCTTTTTGGCGCTGATGAAACGCACAATGTCTTCGTTTAAGCCCTTCGGTGCGGTTTCATTTTCTATGTCGGTATAAAATCCGTATTTGTATTCCGACCTGACGGCATCGTCAATAATTTGGTTGCTGTCGCTCATGGTTTCGGATTATATGGAAAAACTTTCACCACATCCGCAGGTGCGGGTGGCATTGGGGTTATTGAACTGGAATCCTTTGCCATTCAATCCGTCGGTAAAATCCAATTCCGTACCGACCAGGTAAAGAAAGCTTTTTTTGTTAACGACTATTTTTACTCCCTTATCTTCAAACAGTTTGTCGTCGGGTCGGAGCTCGGTATCAAAGGTAAGCTGATAGGAAAGCCCGGAACAGCCGCCGCCTTCCACACCTACACGGACAAAACTTTCGGTTGGTTTCCCCTCTTCCGAAATAAGGTTATCAATTTTTTCTTTTGCTCTTTCGGTAACCGTAATCATATTTTCTAATTAGGTTTGCGATGTAAACACTCGTCTCACTCGTTTTGTTTAGGTTATTTAGAATTAATCTAAATAAATCGGACTGCGAAGGTAAAAAAGTTAATTGAAAGCTGCAAGTATGGACACGACAAACTCATCGGGATTAACCCCGCTAACCGAGGTTGGGGAATTTGGACTCATAAATCAAATCAAGAAAAATACACCTCCCGGTGGGCATCATGCAGCCGTTTTGGACTCGAAAGGATTGACAACGGTTATTTCTACGGATTGCCTTGTGGAAGGCACTCATTTTGATTTGGCTTATGTTCCATTGAAACATTTGGGCTATAAAGCCGTGGTGGTTAATCTTTCCGACATTTTTGCCATGAATGCGCGTCCCGCTCAGATTCTGGTTTCCCTGTCCATTTCTTCCAAATATTCATTGGAAGCCGTGGATGAAATATATGCCGGAATTTTTGCTGCCTGTGAGGCCTATGGGGTAGATTTGGTAGGGGGGGACACATCTTCTTCTCCCGCGGGCATGATGATTTCCATTACGGCAATTGGCTATGGAGAGAAGGATCGCCTGACATTCCGCAGTGGCGCTCGCACCAATGATATTATATGTGTTACGGGAGATTTGGGTTCGGCCTATGCCGGCCTGCAGTTGCTGACCCGTGAAAAACAAATTTTTCAGGAAAATCCGGGAGTTCAGCCCGACCTTTCGGGTTTTGAATATATTCTTCAAAGGCAGTTAAGGCCCGAGGCTCGCAAAGAGCTCATCGATATGCTGCGCGACCGGGGAGTGAAACCAACTTCCATGATTGATATTTCAGACGGTCTTGCCTCTGAACTTAATCATATCTGCAAAG
>JBIJBG010000243.1:0-3382 GCA_044345355.1 Flavobacteriales bacterium | reverse complement strand
ACCTCATGCGCCGCAAATACCGCAGGGACTTATATACCCGACGGGTGGAAAAAATACGAGAACTGCTCCCACATGCATCCATCGGAGTGGACGTGATTACCGGATTCCCTTCCGAAAGCGATGAAGACTTCCTGGAAACCTATGAGTACCTAAACCAACTGGACATTTCCTATCTGCATGTATTTACCTACTCTGAGCGGAAAAATACGGGCGCACTGAAAGTGGAAGGTCGTGTGCCGGAAGGAAAACGAAAAGAACGTACCAACCAACTCATCCACCTTTCCGAAAAAAAACGCAGACACTTTTACGACCGCTTTACGGAAACTGCGCGCAGCGTGCTTTTTGAAGCCGATGCCGAAGACGGCTACATGACCGGATTTACCGATAATTACCTCAAGGTGCGGATTCCATATGATCCGCTCTTTGTAAATGAAATCAAAGACGTTTTTCTTTCCCGTCAGACTCCCGAAGGAATAATGGAAGGGCGGCTCACGCACCGGGAAGACCTGCCTGAAATCCTCAGGGAAAGGCTTGCCTGACGGGCTCTTCAGCATGTGGGAAGGAGTGCCGTTTATGGGCAGGATTAACCGCTTTTGCGTAAATTACCTACCTTCGTGAACTAAAGAATTCAGCATGTTTCCCACATTAGGCCATCTGCTCAGCTACCTTACCGGAAATGAAATCATCCTCGGCTTTCCCACCTTCGGACTGATGGTGGCTTTGGCCTTTATAGCCGCCGCTGCGGTGCTCACCTCCGAAATGAAACGGAAAGAAAAAATCGGGCTCTTTAAACCGATAAAAGAAAAAATAACCGAGGGGGAACAACCCGGTATCCGGGATCTTTTCAGCAACGGTATTTTCGGATTTCTGATCGGCTTCAAAACTGTTTTTGTGGTGCAGCACCTGGATGCCTTTTTGAGGATGCCCTCCGATGTGCTTGTTTCCACGGAAGGGAATATTCCGGGAGGAATTATCGGTGCACTATTGTTTGCGGGATGGGCCTGGTATCAGAAAAAACAACAGGCCCTGCCTAAACCGGTCACCAAAGAAATAGAAGTTCATCCGTACGAATTGGTTCCCACCATCACGCTGATTGCTGCCTTATTCGGTATTTTGGGTGCCAAGATTTTTCATAATCTGGAATATTTTGACGAGTTCCTACAAGATCCGGTCGGAGCACTCACGTCATTCTCCGGGCTTACATTTTACGGAGGGCTTATTCTGGGTGCCGGTGGCGTAATTTTTTACACAAAAAAAAGAGGCATGAATCCGCTTTCGGTGGCCGACTCGGTGGCTCCCGGTCTGATTTTGGCGTATGCCGTGGGACGCATCGGCTGTCAGCTCTCGGGCGACGGGGATTGGGGCATTGTCAATAACAACCCGAAACCCGCAATTCTTTCTTTTCTGCCCGATTGGATGTGGGCCTTTACCTTTCCGCACAACGTGGCGGAAGAAGGTATTCCGATTGCCGGATGTGTAGGCCCATATTGCCACGTACTCCCCGAGCCCGTTTATCCTACCGCACTTTATGAAACCATGATGGGGCTGGTGATTTTCGGAATCCTGTGGAGCCTGCGCAAAAAATTAGACATGCCGGGGCTGATGTTTTCCGTCTATCTTTTTTTCAACGGCATCGAACGCTTGTTGATTGAACAAATACGCGTGAACGTAGAAGTGGCCGGTTCGTTCACCCAGGCAGAAATCATCGCTATAGTGCTAATCGGGATGGGTGCGATCGGAATGGGCTACTTTGTGAAAAAAATAAGGGAAGAAAAAAGCATCAGGCAGTGAAACTTATTTCAGCGCGGCGATTTCCTCTTTAAAATAAAAGAAGAAGAACGCGGCCGTCCACTCTTTTTTTACGCCCCGCGCCTCCCCCACCTGCACGCCGTTTTCCCAAATTTTGCCGGAAGGTTCCACCTTGCCCAATACCTTTCCGGCTCGAATAATACTGCAGTCCAACTCCATCTTACCCGAGCGGGTACCATTAGTCCAAAATTCTGCATTGGGCTTAATCACACCCACCAATTCGCCCAGTTTATACACATCTCCATTTTTTTCGAAAAGCCCCACCACTTTGCCCGCCATGGTAATTTCACCTTTAGGGTTTATCTCGGCCAATTCTTTGCCATGCACCACCACTTTTTGTGACATAGCCGATGTGCAGAGAAAAAAGAAAAGAAAAAAAGCAGCTGAAATCGATTTCATGTTGATGGCATATTTCGGGTCAAATTTATCGGCTCGTCGAATTTTATGCAGGCGGATGGCCATTTAATTATTAAACTTGCAGTGTTAAGAAATTAAGCATATGATTTTTTTGTCGGTCACTATCCTGCTGCTCATTCCGTTTCATGTCGGACTTTGGAAATTATTTGAAAAAGCCGGCCGTAAAGGCTGGGAAAGTATGGTTCCCGTTTACGATTTATATGTGATTCAGAAAATAACGGGCAAGCCCACTTACTGGGTTATCGCAGCTTTGTTTCCCGGTATCAACCTGATCGTGTTGTATGCGATGGTGATGAACCTTTACAAATCGTTCGGCAAAGAAAGCCGCAGGGACATGACCCTAGGCGTACTGGGATTTTTTTATTTCACGCCCAAATGGGGGTTTGATGCATCGGTAAAATACATCAGTCCAGAAAACCTTCCCATAGAGCCTAAGTCGCAGGTACGCGATTGGCTGGAAGCCGCCGTTTTTGCCATTGTGGCCGCCACCATTATTAAAACCTACACGTTTGAAGCCTACAAAATTCCCACCTCTTCCATGGAAGAAAACCTGCTCATCGGAGATTTCCTTTTCGTGAGTAAATTGAATTATGGTCCACGCATTCCCATGCACCCGCTTACCTTTCCCTTTACGCACAATAAATTCAGCGATATTCCCATTCCCGGATTGCCTTCCGTAAAATCATACGTGAATTGGCTATCCATTCCCTACACCCGGATTCCCGGCTGGCAAAAAATAAAAAATGATGACATCGTGGTTTTCAATTTTCCGGAGGGAGATACAGTAATCGTAGATCCGCGGCTGGAAAGCATGAGTTATTACAACGAAGCACGCGGACGCGCCGAGGCCATGTGGAGGGAAGACGGAAATCCGGATAAACCCAAAAGCATCGATTCGTATCTGCCCCAAGCATACGCCGAAATAAAAAGAAAATACGACCTGCGTTACCATCCGGCCGACAAACGGGAAAATTACATCAAACGTTGCGTGGGAATTGCCGGCGATATTCTGGAGATAAAAGAGAGTCAGGTGTACATCAACGGAAAACCGCAACAAAATTTAGACAACCTCCAACACATGCATCTCGTTTCCGGGGGAGCACGCCTAAACCGCAAAAAACTGCGCGACATGGGTGTTACCAAAGAAGACATACAG